>DAIRTY010000001.1:0-21198 GCA_036803645.1 Acidobacteriaceae bacterium
GCGGCCTCGGCGTTATTCGCGTAGGTGTGACTGGCGCGAACCATGTTGCCCAGCGCGCCCGCGTCGGTGCAGATGATTCCGTCGAAGCCCCACTGCTTCATCACCACTGCGTGCAGCACGGGGTTGGCGCCCATCGGCACCTTGTTCCACGAGTTGTAGCTGGTCATCATGGCATTGGCGTGGCCGTCCTCGATGGCCATGCGAAAGGGCATGGAATAGTACTCGTGAAAGAGCCGGTCGTCGAAGTTGGAGCTGGAGCCGTCGCGTCCGTCCTCATTGCTGTTGGCCAGAAAATGCTTCAGCAGCGACGAGGTCATCCAGGTCTTCGGGTCGTTTCCCTGCAAGCCTTCGGTGTAGGCCGTGGCCAGCGTGCCGACCAGGAACGGGTCCTCGCCGTAGGACTCTTCGGTGCGGCCCCAGCGAGGGTCGCGGCTCAGGTCGGCGTTGGGCGCGCGCACCACCAGGCCGCCCTTGTGGAACTTGTTGTAGGCCCAGCGCGTCTCGTAGGCCTCTTCCGCCGCCGCCTGCTTCAGAAGCTCTGGGTCCCACGTCTGGCCCAATCCGTGCGACTGCGGAAACTGCGTGGTGGGCGTCACCAGCCCGCGTCCGCCCCAACCTCCGGGGCCTCCCAGCGCAAGGCCGTGCAGCCCCTCGACATGGTTTGTGCCGACGATGCCAAGACGCGGCACGGTGGGATCGGTGCCCAGCATCGTCAGCTTCTCCGCCAGCGTCATGCGCTGGATCAGGTCGGTGATGCGTTGCTCCACGGGCAGCTTCGCGTCCTGATAGGGCAGGAGCTTGCTCTGCGTTTGCACCGGAGCCGTCGGCTGTGCGGAGGAAGCTGCGTGCTGCGCGGGCGTGGTTGTCGCGGGCGCGACCGTTGCGGGCTTCGCGGGCGCGGTCATCTTACTCTGGGCATAGGCCATGCCAGACAGCAGAACGAGGGTTGCTGCAAGTGTGCCGATCAGTTTCATGGTGTGTGGTCCTTTTCGAGTCGTGGCCAATATACCAGCAAACTCAGGGATTGTGGGTTACAAACTCTTTGGTTTGTCATCCTGAGCAAAACATTTCAGGGCCGTCATCCCGACCGGAGCGTAGCGGAGTGGAGGGACCCCCGCATTTCGTCCGGCTTAGCCATACATGCCCCAATCCCACCCATCGCGAGAACGCCGCGATGAATGGGGCACCCGGCCAATCCCAAGATATATTACTGTCCAGTCTCACTGGCTACTGGAGACATTTTTCGCACGACATTTGTCATTGCTGCAACCATGGAACCCACGTCGCTGATATTCAAAGGTAAAACGAGGGTATTGCCCGCTTTTGCTAGCTTGCCGAACTCGGGGATGTACTGTTCGGCAACTCGAAGTTGCACAGCCTCAAAACCACCAGGGTTTTTAATAGAGTTTGCAACTAGCTGAATCCCCTCAGCAGTTGCTTTGGCGACTGCAAGAATTGCTGCGGCTTGACCTTCAGCTTGGTTAATCTGCTGTTGTTTATATCCTTCAGATGCCTTGATGACTTTCTGCTTATCGCCTTCGGCAGCGTTGATAACAGAATCGCGTACGCCTTCGGACTGGAGTATTACAGCACGTTTCTCGCGTTCCGCTCGCATCTGCTTTTCCATTGCCGCCAACACATCCTGAGGCGGCATGATGTTTTTAATCTCGTACCGCAATACCTTCACGCCCCATGCTTCCGACGCCTTGTCCAGTTCCGTTACAACTGAGATGTTAATATGCGTTCTCTCCTCGAACGTTCGGTCCAGTTCAATCTTTCCTATTTCACTTCGTAGCGTCGTCTGGGCAAGCTGCGTTATAGCAAATTCAAAATCCCAAATTCCATACGAAGCATTCTTAGGATCGAAAATCTTGAAATACAGGATGCCATCGACCTTAACTTGTACATTATCGCGAGTGATGCAGATCTGTTCCGGAATTTCCATAGCTCGTTCTTTAAGAGTTTGCCGGTAACGAATAACATCCACAAAAGGCAACAAGATGCAGAAACCCGCACCCAGCGTGGAGTGGTATTTGCCCAAACGTTCAACAACATACGCACTTTGCTGTGGAACAACTACAGCCGTCTTGGCAAGCAGGACAAGTACGAATACGGCAGAGATTAGAGCGATGACTAAAGAAACGGGCATACTCCCCCTAAGCTAAGAAGTAATTGAATTCGGTTGAACTGCATCTGCGTCAGAGTTTACAGAGAGCGGGCAAACCTCCAGAACAATGCCGATACTGCGCACAACCCGACATCGCTGACCCATTGTTAAATCGTTAGGGCCAAGGTTGCGAGCGCTCCAAGTGGTGCCTCTCATTTGTACCTGTCCCTTGGTATCTAGAGAAATGTTTTCAGCCGCTATCGCAATCTGACCACTGAGGTCGTCAATATCCGGCAAGCTAGAATGTGGCCTGAATCTTTGGACTAATTTGGGACGGAATAGGATGGCAGAAGTGAGTGATATACTTGAAAATAGCAGCCACTGCAACCACGCCGGACCGCCTAAACCAAGTCCAGCTATAGCACCGATAATAATAGCGGTGCCTCCGAAGAATACAAAGTAAAAGCCGCCTGCTCCCGACAACTCAACAAAAAGCAAGACGAAACCGAGTATTACCCATATCCACCAATCCACTTTTCACCTGACCTTGTAAAACGAGATAGCAATATTCGTGAAGAGGCTCAACGGTGCCTACCATACGATTCATCTGAGATGATTTGGACAATTCGATGCGCCACGAAGTCTATATCCTTCTTTCTACTATGTAAAGGTTTAAGCAAAGCGTTTTTTAGACAGGCCCAAGGCCGGGTATCCAAGCTCTCAATTTTGAGACCTGGGATCGCTGCATCTGCGCGCGAATCCCCTTGACAGCGGCGGTATAATTAACACAGGGGCAAGCATCTGCCAGCGTCGTGCCGGAGTGGGACTCGGGGCGGACCTGGCGCAGACCAAACTCCAGATTTCAGCAAGCCAAGTCCAGACTTTTTCCACCCCCTAGTCCAGACTTAGTCCAGACCTGGTCCAGATTTGGTCTAGACCTAACTGCTTTAGAAGGGAGATTTTAGGACTTTTGAGGGGTATACACCCCCTGCCGACGATGCCGGGTACCAGTCCGCATGACATTAGACCTGTGGCCGCCCGCCTCCCGGTACTCCCGGACCTGCCGGGCCACCGGGACCGCCCGGACCACCTGGGCCGCCTCTGCCGGAGCCTCCACCACCGCGGGATGGCACCGCAGGAGCGGGTTTACCTTGAGCGAGCGGTGTGGGCTGGTCGTCGGAGCGCTTGACCCACTTATAGATCTTCGAGGAGTTCTGCCAGAAGTACTTCTCCTGTTGCGCCCGCGACTTGGTGGCGTAGAACTGCTGCATCAGGCCGACCTCCTCGGGAATGGTGGCCACGCCGTAGCTGTTGGGGTAGTCGGTGCCGAACATGACGCGGTCCTCGCCGAAGGCCTGGAAGAGATATTCCAGCCGCGCGCGCAGGAACTCGTAGTTCTTCACAATGAGGCCGCCGTCTCCGGGCTTGGGATGGTAGACCTCGGTGAGCTTGACGAAGATGTTGGGGCGCGCCGCCATCTCCTTGATGACCGCCTCGTAGGCCGCCTGGCCGTCGGGCTCGGGATCGAAGCTGGGCAGATGGTCCATGATGATGCGCAGGTCGGGAATGGCGTCGGCCAGCAGCACGTTGGCCTGCATCAGGCCCATGCTGGGGTTGGCTGTATCCAGCGCGAGGTCGGCCTGGGCCAGCAGCTTGAGGTTGGCGACCTGGGCGGGATTGAGCGCGACCTTGCCGCCGTCCGAGGTGTAGAAGCGGCTGGAGCGGATGGCGCGAAAGAGCGGGTCGCGGTGAAAGTGGTTCAGATATTTGGTGAATTCATTCGAGCCTGGATCGATGTTTCCCGAGACTCCGACCATGATGGGATTGTCGCGGGAGACCTCCAGATACCAGAGGTTGTCGTCGATGAATTGCGCGGCGGACTCGACCACGATAGCGCCGACGATTCCGGCGGGCCTCGCCAGCGGGGCGTATATCGCGGGCGTCGACGGCTTATTCAGCGCACGGTAGAATAGCCCGCCCGTATAGCCGGTGAAGACAGGACGCGTGTTGTCGAAGAGATGAATGTGGCTGTCGATGATGGGGATGGCGCCCGCAGCGAGCGGGTGGGCCTGTGGGGCATCCGGCGCGGGAGGAGCAGCGCCGTTCTTCTCATCCCAATCCGGAGCCTGCGCGGCTGCATGTGCGTTGCCGATGCCTGAAAGCGCGGCGCCCGCCATGGCGGCGGTGCCGATAAAGTGCCGGCGTGAAATTGTTTGGCCCATCGGTGCTTCCCTTCCCTCACTCGTTGGTTGTAGCAGATTGCGTCCGTCGATGAAGAGGAGTCGAAACGAACCGCCGCTCAGCAGATTCAATCTGACGGGAGTGTATATGGAGGCAGATGCGACCGTCCAGACACGCACGAACCGCTATTCGCGGGCGGTCAGAACATCGCGTTTGGGGTCGATGGCCAACCATGCCAGCGCGCCCATCGCGGTGATGGCGGCGGCGGTTGCGAACGGCGCATTCCAGCCGAAGTGGGCCGCGATGACGGGGGTCAATGCAGCCGTGCATGCGCCCCCGACCTGCCCCCCCATATTCATGATTCCCGAGACCACGCCGACGTACTCTCCGCTGATGTCGGCGGTGACCGCCCAGTAGATGCTCTGTGAGATGAAGAGGACGCCCGCTCCCAAGGCCAGCATAAACGCAGCCGCAGCCGCGCTCTGGGTCCGCGAACCCAATACCAGGAGGACGGCGGTAATCGCGAGAGCGAGAGCAGGCAGCAGGCAACGGCCCTGGCGCGCGCCGTAGTGGGTCACAATCCAATCGCTCAGCACGCCACCCAGCAGGCACCCGACGGTCATGGCAAGGAACGGCAACATGGAGTAGAGCGCGCTGGTCTTCAGATTGAGGCCGCGTACCTGCGCCATATAGATGTAGAACCAGGTATAGAACATCCATGCCACATAACCGAAGGCGAAGTAGCTAAGGGTGATGGCAAGAACCGCCTTGCTGCTGAAGATCTGCCGCCAGGGAATCTTATGCTTGCCGTATTGCGCGGTGTCGTCCTCTTTGACGGCGACTTTGGAGACGCGGCGCTGGCTGACGATGAGTTCCCGCTCCGCATCGCTAACCCACGGATGTTCCTCCGGGGTATTGCGAGCGGCAAGGTACCACACCAGTCCCACCAGCGCGCCGACACTCGCGCCGAAGCAAAAGGACGCTCGCCATCCGAAGTGCAGGATGATCGCGGTCATCAGCGGTGGAGTCAGGCCGGCGAGACCTATGCCGGCGAAGATAAGACCATTCGCCTTGCCGCGCTCGCTGACAGGAAACCAGCGCTCGACGAACTGGCTGGTGGCGGGAAACATCGTGGCTTCCCCGGCACCCAGAAAGAAGCGCAGCAGGATGAGAAGGACCAGCGGGTTTCCAATCCCCCGAGGAATAAAGGCGATCAACACGATAAAGATCGGGTTCCACACGCCCAACAACCCCAGAGTGAGACGCGGACCAAGCCGCCGTGCCAGCACTCCGGCGGGGATCTGCAGGCCTGCGTAACCGATCAGGAATGCGCTGAACACCCAGCCCATCTGGACTTTGCCGATTGCGAATTCCTTGCCAATCCCAATCGCGGCAATCGAGATATTGATGCGGTCGAGGTAGACCGCCGCGCTGATGACCATCAGCCAGAGCACAAGAATATAGCGGACCGGCAACCACGCGCTGTGCGCCTCACTTGAATCTGGTTTCATTCTTATCCTCGAACGTGTACATCCCAGACTTTAGTCAGCCGCGAGGTGCCCTTGGGGCCGCTCACCTCGAGTGTGACGGAATAAATCCCCTCCTGGCCCGGCTTGTCTTTGTACTCGTGCATCGGGTTCTGCTCGGTGGAGGTGGTTTTATCGCCGAAGTCCCACTTCCAGGATGTGATCTCACCCTCGGAGTTGTCCTTGAACGCGACCAGCCTGCGGTCCATGTCGACGACCTTGAACGACCAGTGAGCCTCGATGGGTTTGCGGAACTGCGGCTCCAGCGGCATCAGGCGGAAACCGACCAGGTCTGACGCATTGCCGAAGAAGGTCTGCTTGTGGGAGAGGTTCCAGAACTGGCGTTTGTTCGAGTTCGGATCGTTGTAGGCGATGACGGCCCACGAGAGCCCGATCAGCTTATTTTCGGTGAGCACGCTCTCGACCGCGCGCTCCGGCCCCTCGCATCCGGCGTAGTCGAAGGGAGTGATCCAGAACTCCAGCACAAGTTTGCCCGGCTCGCCGGGCTTGAAGTTGTACTTGATTGCGTGATTGGCGTAGGGCAGCTCCTTGGTGTACTGCGCACAACCCCAGTCCATCGTCCAGTCCTTGTCCAGCGCGGGAGTGAAGATGTGGTAGTTCTGCGCCTGGGCCCCCTGCTGGGCGAAGTAGGCATCCGAGCTGGTGAATCGCGGGTCGAGCGTGGCCATGTCCCCGACCGCCTTCTGCGTCCACAGATCGCGGTGGTACATATCGATCAGCGGGCCGCCGGAGAGGTCGCCATCGACCACGACCTCAAAAATATCGTTGTGCAGATCGGGGCGCGAGAAGTCCCAGTAGTCTTTGGACGCCTCATAGAGGAAGTACAGCCGATTCAGTCCCTTGACCCATCCAACTTTGACCTTTACATCCAGTTTTTTTGGATCGCGATTGGTTCCGTGTCCGCCCGGCGCTTCGGTGTCTTCAAGCTGGTCCATGCCGATGGCGTAGCTGTCCGGGACCATCGCCCAGTCGTCATCGTTGCCATCGATGCGAGGGATCATGTTGGCGGGAAACTGGAAGACTTTAAAGGTCACCTCCGGTCTTTCCAGCGCGCTTGCGGGAAAGATCACCAACAGCAGAACGCACAGAATCAGCTTGTATCGAAACATCGAAACGCCTCCCAATCTTATGCACGGCCGCAACTGCAATCAGCGGTCGATCCGCTTGGTCACCTTGTCCAGCGCGTCGCGGTCGATGGGATAGCCCAGTCCCGGCTCGGTCGGGGCAAGGATATACCCATCTTTGTTGATGCGGAACTTGTCCTTGTACTCAGGACGGTCCGCATACTCCTCGGGGAACGGCATCTCGAACCAGTAGGAGTTGGGCAGCGCCAGTTCCACGTGGAAGTGCAGCGCCATGTCTGGAACATTTCCCCAGTTGTGCGGCGTGCACTCCATTCCGTGCGCATCGGCCAGCAGGCCCACGCGCATGGCTCCGGAGATTCCGCCCACGTTGTCGGCGATCAGGCGGACCACATCCAGCGCGTCGCGCTTGATGTACTCTGCGAAGTCGGCGATCGAATAGATGAACTCTCCGACGTGGATGGGGAGGTTCAACGCCGCGCACAGTTGGATCAGACCCTCCTGGTCCGTGGTGCGCACTGGGTCCTCGAACCACGCGTAGTTCAGATCGTCCAGCAGGCGGCCGACCGTCATCGCCTCGGAGCGGTTATAGCGCTGCACCGGATCGTGCATCAGGACGAACTCGTCGCCCACGGCCTTGCGCACCTCGCGGATCTCCTCCATGTGTCCGATGTAGGTAGGGATCGCCGGACCGGTTGCGTGCTGGCCTCCGCCGGGATGGATCTTGTAGCCGCGGTAGCCGAGCGCCTTTGCCTTCAGGACATCCGGCACATAGTCCTCTACCGTAGGCAGGTGCTGCGAGCTGGCGTAGGCCATGATGCGGTCCTTGGTTGGCATTCCGCCGGAGAGGATCTTGTAAATGGGCTGGTTGACCGCCTTGCCCAGGATGTCCCACATGCAGACGTCGGCGGCGGCGGTGTAGTAGTTCGGCCATGTGCCTCCGCCGCGGGTCATTAGCCCCGTTCCCTGAAGCTGTGGCCCTTCGAATGCGGAGTGCGATCCTGGGCTGGCGGGTGGCCGGGCAGCCCCAGCCGCCCCAGCCCCTCCGGTTCCTCTTGCTGCTCCTGCGCCTCCAGCCGCGCCGGACGCTCCGGGCCGACCGGCGGGTGCTGCATCGTATCCACCGGGTCCCTTCATGCCGGTGGTCGAGGTCAGGGTCGGCAGCAACTGCATGATGTTCTTTCCGACCAGCGCGGGCTTGGCCCAGTCGAGCCATCCCGGCGTTGCATAGCGGTCGCCGAGGGTGTAATTCCCCTCAATCCCGCTGTTGGTGACGATGGAGAGCAACTCGCCCGTCTCCGGACTGTTCAGCTTATGAATACCGCTGATGTCCGTGACGTAGACCTTGACCTCCTTGATGGTCAGGTCGGGAAGATCGCGCGGTTTGACGCCCACCGACTGGGCGGCGGCGGCGATCGGGTTCGCGAGAGAGGCGAGACCAGCCGCTGCGAAGCCAGTTGAAGTGCCAAGAAAATTGCGGCGCGATGTCTTTCGGTTCATGGTGTTCTCTCCCTGATGATTGTGGCCTGTGCCGCTTCGTTCTCAACCGCGAACAGGAAGCGGCGCCTGGGCGCGGAAAGCCGGTGCAACTTAGAAAGCTGGTGAAACCAGGAAAGCAAATTCTGAAAAACTACTTGGCAAGCGCGAACGATAGGATGTTGGCCCCCGATGCGATTGCGACGTACTGCTTGCCGTCGATTGCGTATGTCATCGGCGAGGCCTTCATTGCATGGTTGGTCTCAAAGTGCCATAGATATTTCCCTGTATGGGCGTCGACCGCGGCAAAACCTCCGCTGCTTTCGCCGAAGAAGAGCAGGCCGCCCGCGGTGGTCAGCACGCCCGAATAGTTCGATTGCACCGGCCCGGGCAGGTCGATCTGCCACACCACTTTACCGGTTTCTATATCGAATGCGCGAAGAATTTTTTGCGCCGGATTGGCGGGATCGGAGTATCGCCCAAAACCCCCGTCCTCCGCCTTGTGGTACATGCCGCAGTCCTCCACCGTCATCACATAGTAGAGCCGCGTGGCCGGGTTGAATGCCGTGGAGTACCAGTTGGTTGCGCCGCGCACCGCGGGACACGCCATCGTTGGCTGGGCCGTGGTCTCGTTGGCAGGCAGCAGGATGGGAGTCCAGGTCGCCGGATCGATCCCGCTGGCCCAGTTCAGCCTGTCCACCATCCTGGACGCCAGCAGCGGCTTGCCGTTCGTCCGGTCCAGAACATACAGGAACCCATTGCGGTTGGCGTGCAGCAACAGCTTGCGCTGCTGGCCCTTCCACGTTGTGTCCGCCAGAACAATCGGTTCGTTTGCGTCCCAGTCATGCAGATCGTGCGGGGTGAACTGGTAGTACCACAGCAGCTTGCCGGTCTTCGCATCGAGGGCCAGATCGCTGTTGGTATACAGGTTGCTTCCCAGCCGCTGATCGCCATCGGTATCGGGATGCGGATTGCCGGCCGGCCAGTAGACGACACTCCCATCTGCCTCGGCGCTGCCCGTAGTCCAGGTGGCGCCGCCGCCCTCCTCCAGGGCCGATCCCTTCCATGTATCGGCCACCGGCCCGGTGTCGCCGGGCTTGGGAATGGTCATGAACTTCCATGCTTCTTCGCCGGTGGCCGCCTTGTAAGCCGCCACAAAGCCTCGAATCCCATTGTCGCCACCGCTCACGCCCGTAACGACCAGATCGCCAACCACCAGCGGCGCAGCGGTGCCGCCATACTGTCCGGCTGCACCCTCGTGGGTATTCACGTCCCACAGCAGGCCCCCGGTCAGCCGGTCCAATGCGATCAGATGGGCGTCGTCGGTCAGATAGAAGACCCTGTCGCCAAGCACCGCGACCCCGCGATTCACCCCGATCGCGGCGTCGCCCGAGATCTGCGCCGACGCGCTCTTGGGCCGCTCGTACCGCCAGATCTCCCGCCCCGTTTTACCACTCAACGCGAAGACCTGGTTGTTCCCCGTCACGTACATCACTCCATCGATAACAACCGGCGTCGTCTCCAGGCCGAAGTATGGGATCGAGTAGCTCCACTGCATCTGAAGCTTTGCGGCGTTCTCCAGATTGATCTGATCGAGGTTGCTGTTGCGGTTTCCATCCAGGGTGCCGTTGTAGGTCGGCCAATCCCCCTGTTTCGGATGCGCTACCTGGTCGATCTCGGCCTGGCTGACGGGCGGTTGCGGCCCGCCCTCCTTCATCGCTCCCACACCCACCCCCTTCAGCGTCGCGAGGAAGGCGAAGAGGTCGCGCTGCTGGTCCTCGGTCCCCCGATAGGCAGGCATGGCGAGCGTTTTATCCCGGACCAGCGACCGGTATTCGCTGTCCAGCAGCAGGCGGAGCTTCCTATCCTTCGTCTGCAACACCAGATCGTGGCTTCCTTGGGCGCGGGCAAAGCCCTGTAGCTTGCTTCCATCGTTCAGCACCACCGTGACGCTGCCATAGCCTGTGGTGATATTTGCGCCCGGATTGACGAACGCCTGCTTCAGATCCGCTGCTCTCAGCCGGTTTGCGACGCTCGAAAGATTTGGCCCGATCGAGCTTCCCCGCCCCCGCGCCACGTGGCAGGACGCGCACTGCCCATCGCCAAAGAAGAGGCTCTCTCCGGCCTTCGCATCGCCCGGCACAGTGGTCTCCGCCGCCGCGTTCGGGTTGAGCGACCGCATATAGCGCATCATTACAGCCAGGTCTGCCGGAGCCAGCGGAAAGGCGGGCATCTTGCCCTTTCCTTTCTGGATAATGTCCGATATATCTCTATCCGACATCATGCGCAGTCTGGGGGAGTTCACAAGCGTGGGCGCGCGGTCCGTGCCCAGTCCATCTCCACCGTGGCAGAGCGAGCAGGTCCGCGTGAACTGCACGGGCGCAGCCGGGGCCTGCTGGACCGGCGGCGCTGCCTGGGCTGGAGGCGCTTGCCGGGCCGGAGGTTCCTGAATGTTGTACGCGCCTTGAGACCACGCCAGGAAACTCGCGCAACCCGCAATCATTACGCCGAATGCGATGAACGCCAGCGGCCGCCTCGCGGAAGAGTGATCCCTGCTCAATTGCATCTCCTCGGCCGGTTGAGTTGAGAAGCTGGGCCGCCCCAACGGTCGGTTGGGTTCGTGCGTATTTCCACGCTCGAGCTAGCCGCGCAGGTAAGGCTTCAAGTAGGTAGTGAGCGCATCGCGAACATTCTTCTTGTCCTCTTCGGTCATCGGCCCGCTCGAAGCGCCCGAACCACCCGCTCCTCCGCCCGAACCGCCGCTCGCGCTGCCTATCCCCGGCATGGGCCGCGACTTGGTGTCTTCCTTGAAGATGCCGCGCGCCACCATCACATACCGGTCTGCATCGACGATGGTGGAGAAGGCCTGGATCCTGCCGAACATGTCGAAGGACTCGCGCGGCTTGCCTGCCTTGAACAGCTCCCAGGCCTGCTGAAATACGTCCGCCATTCCTACCGTGGGGGCAAAACCCGTAAAGCCGAGCCGCATCTCATCCATCATCTGGCGAACGCCCTTGCCAGCAAAGACCGCCAGCTTGCCGTCCGTCTTGGCCAGTAGCTCTCCCACGCGCGCAAGCGGATCGCCCGCCTCGTCTTTCACCACGCGTACGGTAGGGACCGCCCGGAATAGATCGACCACCAGCTGCACCGGAAAATCGCCCGACGTCTGGATGAACAAGGGAAGGTCGGTGGCAGCTCCAATTGCCTTGTAATACGCCAAAATCGCTGCATTGCCGCCATCGGGGGGAAGCGAGCAGATTGCGTCCGCGCCATGCTGCGCCGCGTGCTTGGCCAGCGCGATGGAGGTCGCGAGGTCGTTTCCCTTGGTCTGCACGCCGATCACCAGCGTGGTCTTGCCGCCCTTGCCCGCCGCAATCATGGACTCGGCCCCGGCATAGCGCTCGTCGATCGATAGCGTCGACCATCCGCTGGCAATCTGCGGCCAGATCAGACCCGGAACTCCACCGCGATTGCAGAACTTCACCTCGTTGTTCAGGCAGTCGAGATCCAGCTTGTCGTCCTGCGTAAACGGAGAGGAGGCAATGGGAAAGAGCCCGTTGAACTGCTTGCCCGCGACGGCGGCAGGGGCCGCGGCCAGGCTGTACTTTGAGAATGCCGCTCCGGCCGCAACGGATCCGAGTGTCTTCAGCAGGGTCCTGCGGTCCATTTCGGACGTGAAAGATGCCATGGGTTTCCCTCGTGTGTGTCGCGTTCCGTGATACATGCCGCCACTTTGAGATGTCAAGCCAGCAGCGGATTGACAGCCCTGCAGGGAAGGTCGAAGACCCGTTCAGACCTTCTTCTATTGCACATCGGTCTTGGTAATGGCCTCGCCCTGTTTCACCTCCAGCGTCAGTCCCTTCATATCGACGTTGCGCGCGTGGTCCAGCCGGAAGCCGCGTGTAGCGGTGATCTTGCAGTTCTCGAAGGTAATGCCCTGGATCGGGCTGCCCGCGAGTCCGTGGATGGTGCCGACCGAGTCCACATCGCCAGAGACGTTGATGATCTTCACATTGCGCACCACCGGCAGCGGGTTGGACGGCGGTGCGATCGGCGGCACCATGCGCCACTCCAGGCTGAACTCGAACGCCTGGCGCGTGCCGTGCAGGGTAATGTTTTTATAGGTAATGTTCTCCACCACGCCGCCGCGGCTGGGCTGCGACTTGAACCGGATCGGGGCCAGGTTGCCGGAATCGATCACGCAGTTCTGTATTGTGACGTTGCGGATGCCGCCGGAGGTCTCGCTGCCCATGGCAACGCCGCCATGGCCGAAGGCGAAGTGCGAGTTCTCGATCAGGATGTCTTCGGCTGGGCGGTTGACACGCAGACCGTCGGCGTCCTTGCCGGACTTGATGGAGATGCAGTCGTCGTTGTCGTCGATGAAGACGTTGGTGATGTGTACGTGCTTGGACGAGTCGATGTCGATACCGTCCGAGCTGGGGATGTTGTGCTCGGCGGTGATCTTGACGCCGTCGATCTCAACGTCCTGGCTGTAGAGGACGAAGAGGCACCACACCGCCTGGTTGTGCAGGTTCAGCCCGCTGACGAGCACGTCTTTGGAGTTCTGGATGCCGATCAGCCGCGGACGGCCACGACGTTGACCGGCCGACGGAGCGGGACGGGCAGCGGGCGATGCAGCGGCAGCAGGAGCGGGGGGCGGAGTCATCATCGGAACCGCGGCTGCCGTGGCCGCCGATGCAGCTCCGGGCGCGGCGGGAGGGCGGCGATACGGATTGTTTGTCACCCACTCCTCGCCCGATCCATCAATCGTCCCCTCGCCGGAGATGGTGAGGCCGGTGACGCCCTCTGCGTTCACAAAGGACGCGGTGTACATCTCCTCCGTGCCCTCCCAGCGCGACTGGATCTGCGGGTAATCGTCGGGATTGGTGGTTCCCTTGAGTACTCCGTCCTTCTCCACCAGCAGGTTCACGCCCTGCTTCAGGAAGATGGCACCGCTGAGGAATGTTCCCTGCGGAACCACGACAACGCCGCCTTTCTTGCTCGCGGCGCACTTGTCGATGGCCGACTGAATGGCCTTGGTGTTGACTGTCTTGCCGTCGGAGACCGCGCCGAAGTCGGTAATCAGAAAACGCTTGGTCCGGTGCGCCGGCTTGGCGTAACTCTTCGCGGAGGTCGCGGCAATTTGGGCCGAAGCAAGGGTGGTGCTCAGTGCCAGTGCTGCCATCAGGATCGCAGTTCTCTTCATTGATAAAGCCCCCATTCTTTACGGCAAACGATGCTATCAGTTGCATCCCACCTCTGGCGAGAGTTTGATTTTCCGATCCCCGCCTTCACAGAATGGCCCGATTCAGACTCGCCTTAAACGACGACGGAGAAGCCAGAGGCCTCTCCGTCTTGGTGCCTTGCTGCTCGCGCAGGCCTAGCTTGCCACCATCGGCTTCTGCCACGATGTGATCTGTTGCCATGTGTTCGGCAACTGATAGTTCTTGGCGAAGCTCTTGATCGGCGGCCCAACGATCTGGATCTTGCTCAGGTCGCCCTGCCCGCGGTTGCCCGCCTTGATGCAGAAGTTCAGGTAGCCAATCTTGTTGACGTCGACTCCCATCAGCTCCGCTCCAACCCGGTCCGCAGCCAGCCAGTCCAGGCTGGCGAGGCAGACCTTCTGGTTGATCGCCGTGCCATGCACCGGCCCGGTGCCTTCCATGCCCTCGTAGCCGTCGATGACCGCCAGGTGCGGGTGCAGCACGCTCGACAGGGTGTAGATGTTGTAGTTGATGCCGTGCGAGCCTCCGCCGTGCATCAACCGCTTGTCTGACCTGCCGCCGCCGGGACCGGCATTCGCAAGGCCAGCGCCCGAATCCTTGATCCCCGCGCCGATCACAACGTTCTTCAGCGAGAGCGTAATTCCCACCAGGTCGTGCGTCTTCAGCTTGGCCGCCGAAATGACGAAGTTATTCGCCGGGTCCATCATGATCTTCGCCACGCGCACCGCATGAGGCTGGAAGTCCTTCTCGTCGATGCACTGCACGATCTCGACCTTCTCGGTGTCCAGGTTCACCAGCTTCACGTTGTACTTCTTGGCCAGCCGGTTGTAGCCGTAGTTGGCGAAGCCATCCATCACCGATCCGCCCGCGGGCGACTCCGCGATGATCACATTGGTCTTGCCGATCGACTTCAAGAATTCCAGAATCCCTTCCAGGTTGTCCGCGTGCGTGGCGCACAGCGGCACGTTGATGATCACATTGTTGGGCTTGAGGATGACCCGCTTGTTGCCGATGGCCGCCGCAATCTCATCCTTGAACGGCTCCAGCGACTTGAAGGCGATGTCGGCGCGGTCGTTGCCGCCGGCCAGCGACACCCGGCTGGCTCGCGCGCGAGCAGCCGCTGGGGCGGGAGCGACCGGGGCAGCCATAGCCACGGGGAGATGCGACGCCGTAACCGCTGCCATGCTACCCATCAAGGACTTCTTGAGAAAATTTCTGCGGGACCTCTGGCACTCCATTGTTATCCTCCGCTGCCGACTCAACTTCCGCCTGAGTATACCTACCGGTGCAAGTGGGTCACAAGTGGAGAATCGATGGCGCAGCTAGTCATGTGATTAAGATCACACCGACCGCCCGGTACACTCCCGCTACCCTCTGGCCACTGGAGCGTGGACCGGCATCAACCTACGCGGCTGACGCAACTCCCTGAAAACACGCGCAAATCCGCGACGCCATGGCTCCGTCGTGGACTTCCCTGCTCTGCAATGTCTGGTGAAGTTAGCCGCGATGGGGGTGTGAACCGTGCGAATGCACTCTGGGGGTGCGATTGTGGTAGGTCGGCGTATGAGAATGGCCTCCGCCCGCTCCTCTCGATGCGTAGGCGGATGCAGGCACAAGAGTCATCAAAGCAACCAGCAAGAACGCGAGCGTCAAGTGAGCGTTGGGTCTCATCCCTGGTTCCCCCAGTCTCTTCTATTCAGACCTCTTCCCATCAGACTACATATATGAGATGTGGCGGCCAATGGGCTGGATTCGAAAAAATGTCCCCCGTGGAAGATGTACCCTGCGTGGTTCGTGGGCCCGCTGATAGCAAGCTGCGGGCGAAGCGGAACGCGGTTGCGTGGAGACGCGGGAAAGATATATCGTATAGACAAGATGAGAACCAACTTCAGCCGCTTCTCGTTTCCCTTCCGCACCTGGCGAACAGGTGCGGGCTCGGCGGACTAGGCTCATCTGAACGATCTGCTGCAACGATCTGCAAGTTTTCAGTTGATTCAAAATCCAAGCCAGCCGCGACCCAACCTGTCGCGGCATTTTAGTTTGTGTGTTGCGTTGTGCGGAGGACAGTACCGATGAGCGTGAGTGCAAATTTAGAATCGCCGGTGAGTTCTGCTGTCGGCGCACGCGCCGGGCGCTTCGGCGTCTACGGCGGGCGCTATGTGCCGGAGACACTGATGGCAGCGCTCGTCGAGATCATCGACGTCTCGGCGGAGATGGCAGCGCTCGAAGAGCTGGAGCAAGCCTACGCCGTGGCCGACGCCGATCCTGCCTTCCATGCCGAGTTGGACGATCTGCTGCACCACTACTGCGGCCGCCCCACCCCGCTCTATTTTGCCAAGCGCATGACGCAGCAGCTCGGCGGCGCCAGGATCTACCTCAAGCGCGAGGACCTGCTGCACACCGGCGCGCACAAGATCAACAATGCTCTGGGCCAGGGAATGCTGGCGCGGCGGATGGGCAAGCAGCGCATCATCGCGGAGACCGGCGCGGGCCAGCACGGCGTTGCGACAGCGACTGTTTGCGCGCTCTTCGGAATGCAGTGCGTCATCTATATGGGCGAGGAAGACATGCGCCGCCAGGAGCTGAACGTCTTCCGCATGAGGCTGCTGGGCGCCGAGGTGCGCTCGGTCAGTACCGGCTCCGCGACCCTGAAGGACGCCATCAACGAGGCCATGCGCGACTGGGTCACCAACGTGCGAGACACCTACTACATCCTGGGCTCGGCGCTCGGAGCGCATCCCTACCCAACGATGGTGCGTAACTTCCAGCGCGTCATCGGCCGCGAGGCCCGTGCGCAAATTCTGGAGCAGGAAGGCAAGCTGCCGACAGCGATTGTCGCCTGCGTGGGCGGCGGATCGAACGCCATAGGCACCTTCTACGACTTCATTGGCGACAAGGACGTGCGCCTTGTCGGCGTCGAAGCCGGTGGTCGCGGGACGAAGCTGGGCGACCACGCGGCGCGCTTCCAGAAGACTGACGGCGGCGTTCCCGGCGTGCTTCAGGGAACCTTCAGCTACGTCTTGCAGGACGACGCGGGGCAGATCGCAACGACCCACTCCGTCAGCGCGGGGCTGGACTACGCCAGCGTCGGCCCGGAGCACGCCATGCTGCATGACTTGGGACGCGCCGAATACACCTCGGCATCGGACGCGGAGGCGCTCGCTGCAACCTCGGCTCTCGCCCGCATCGAGGGGATTCTGCCCGCGCTGGAGAGCGCCCACGCCGTCGCCGAAGCAATGAAAATGGCGCCAAAGATGGCAAAGACAGACGTGATTCTGGTGAATCTCTCCGGCCGCGGCGACAAGGACATGGGAATTCTGGCGCGAGAGTTGAACCTGAAAGGTGCGAAGGACAGGGAACAGGGATCAGGGAACAGGGAACAGAAGGCAGGTACTGTCTAATGCCTATTCAATTCAAAAACAAGCCGGGAATTGTGGCGTATCTGACGGCGGGCGATCCCGACCTGGCGACGACGCGCGAGATTGCGCTGGCCGCAATCGACAACGGTGCGGATGTCATCGAGCTGGGAGTGCCCTTCAGCGATCCGCTGGCCGATGGCCCTGTGATCCAGCGTGCCAGCCAGCGGGCGGTTGCGCGCGGTGTCCACCTCACCGATGTGCTGGAGGTCGCGCGCCAACTGCGTGCGGCGCGCCCTGCGTGCGGGCTGGTGATCTTCTCCTATCTCAACCCGGTGGTGCGCATGGAGATGAAGAATTTCTGCGCGGCGGCTGCGGATGCGGGTGTGGACGGAGCGCTGCTCACCGACATGATTGTGGAAGAGGCGGGCGAATACTTGGCGGAGATGCGCGCCAACCGGCTCGCCCCGGTCTTTCTTGCCGCGCCCACCAGCCCCGACGCGCGCCTGAAGGCCATCGCCGAGGCGTCAGAGGGCTTCGTCTACGCCATCTCGCGCGTTGGGATTACCGGCACGCAGCAGAGTGTCGCGGGCGACGCATCGGAGTTGGTCTCGCGGCTGCGGGCCTTCACCGCGCCTCGCGGAATCCCCATTGCAGTGGGCTTTGGCATCTCCAACGCGGAGCATGTGCGCGCTGTTGCAGAGTTCGCCGACGCCGCCGTCATCGGCAGCGCGCTGGTGGCGATGATCGAGATCACCAAGCCGTCGCAGGCCCCAGCGGCAATCGGCCGGTTCATCGCGGGGCTGCGCACATGAGGGGGCGCCAAGTTTACGAGACCCGCTTACACAGCGCGCACTGCGATCTCTCAGACGGCGCGCCATTTATGATGGATGCTGTAGACATAGATCCGGGCGCGCGGTAAAAAGCTGAGGTTCATTTCAAGTCCAAAGTTCAAGGCGAGGCGATTGGCATGGATATATACGACTGGCGAAAGAAAATCGATGAGATGGATGAACAGATTGTGCGGATCATCAGCCAGCGCGCGGAGGCGGCGAAGGCCATTGGCGCGCTGAAGCGTGAGACGCTCGCGCCGGTCTACGAGCCGGACCGCGAGCAGGCGGTCTTCAACCACGTTCGCGCGGCGAACCAGGGACCGCTCTCCGACGGCGAGATGCAGCACGTCTACGAGCGGATCATCGACGTGATGCGTACGCTGCAGAAGCGCGAGCAGTGAGCGCCGCAATGGGAGCGGACTTTACAGAATATGCAACAAATAAAGTTGCAAAATTTCGGGCGCAGGTGGAATAGAGATCGAGAGTCGTTATCAATACAGAACAGATGGCCGAAATACAGAAACAAGTTAGTTACAAATTCAGCATAGTGGATGGAAACGATGATTGTCGCAATGCAGGACCAGGCAACCGAGCAGCATATTCAGGACGTGATCGAGCGCATGGTGGAACTCGGATTCAATGTTCACCGGACGACCGGCACGAACCAGACGATCCTCGCCGGGGTCGGCACGCCGGCGCACTTCGATGTGCTGGAGTTCAAGGTGCTCTCCGGTGTGCATGACGCCTACCGCATCTCCTCGCCTTACAAGTTGGCGGGGCGCAGCTTCCGGCCAGAGGGGACGAAGGTCGCGTTCCCCAACGGCGTGGTGGTTGGCGGCCAGGAGGTTGTCATCATGGCCGGCCCCTGCTCGGTCGAGTCGCGCGAGCAGATACTGCATAGCGCAAAGCTGGCGGCGGAAGCAGGCGCCAAGTTCCTGCGCGGCGGCGCGTACAAGCCGCGCAGCTCGCCCTACAGCTTCCAGGGCATGGGGCTGGAGGGGCTGAAACTGCTGCGCGAGGTCGCCGACCAGACCGGCCTGCTCGTCATCACCGAGGTGATGGAGATCTCGCAGATAGAGCTGATGGTCCCCTACATCGACCTCTTCCAGGTGGGCGCGCGCAACATGCAGAACTTCAACCTGCTGCGCGAGCTTGGCCATGCGCGCACGCCAGTGCTATTGAAGCGCGGCATCGCGGCCACCATCGAAGAGGTGCTGCTCTCGGCCGAGTACATCCTCTCCGGCGGCAACTACGACCTCATCCTCTGCGAGCGCGGAATCCGCACCTACGAGAGCTACACGCGCAATACCATGGACATCTCCGCCATCCCCGTGCTGCACAAGCTGACGCATCTGCCCGTGATGGCGGACCCGTCGCACGGCGTCGGCATCCGCGACATGGTGCCGCCAATGGCCTTGGCCGCGGTTGCGGCGGGTGCCGATGGCCTGCTGATGGAGATGCACCCGGACCCCAAAAAGGCGCTGAGCGACGGTGCGCAGAGCCTGTACCCCGAACAGCTCAACAAGCTGGTAGCGCAACTTCGGCTGCTGGCGCCAGTGGTCGGGCGAAGGGTTGCATAAAGAACTCGCGTCGCGCGTCGAAAGTGTGACGCGCGCAATGGCGCTGGCTATAAAATATTGATAGAGGCAAGTGCTATGGCTCGAATCTCTGAAAACGAAAAGTTGCGCCGCCGCAGATCGAATGAGAGCGTGATTGGGACGCACGCCATGGAAGGATTGCAGCTTGACGGCCTAACACTGGATCTCATGCGCCGATTTGAAGAGGGCGAGATTGACAGGAAGCAGCTCTCGGCGGCAATCGACCTCCGCGTCCAGGAGTTGCTCGCCGAGTGCCGCACAGAGCAAGCCGTGATTGTGCGCGCCGCAGCCGACGCGGCCTGACGCCAGGTGGGCTCCGCATTCACGAACGACCCGCACTCCGAGCCTGGCAATGAATGCCCAAGGAACTTCTTCGATATCGCCAATTATGCGGAGTTGGAGACCATTGAAGCTCCATTGTCTGCCAAGCGCTCCGGAGAACTTGACGACCTCGGGATCACCGGCAAGTTTGACTCCGCGCACCTTCGTTCCATCCATCGCTTTCTCTTCCAGGATGTCTTTCCCTGGGCGGGCGAACTGCGCGTGGTTAACATTTCCAAGGGAGATTCTCTATTTGCGCTGGCTTCGCATATTGCCGGAGCACTCGCGGACACGCTGGATAAACTCCGCCGCGAGAATTTGCTGGCCGGTCTCACCCCGCGGATCTTTGCCGTGCGAGCGGCTAGTTATCTTGGCGAGCTAAATGCAATTCATCCCTTCCGCGAGGGAAATGGGCGGACGCAGCGCGAGTTTATTCGCCAGCTTGGCATCCATGCGAAACACGCGCTCTCCTGGGCGGGATTCACGCAGCAACAGATGACCGATGCGTCGATTCTGAGTCATAGAATCGGCGACAACAGCCAACTTGCTGCCATAATTGAAGCTGCGCTCTTCTCCACCCGCGAGCGTCGTTGAGTAGATATGACTAAGAGATTTTTTATCGTCGGGACAGGGCTGATTGGGGCATCGACCGGCCTTGCCCTGCGCGCCGCCGGATTCGATGGTGGGATCGTCGGCACCGGCCCAACCGAGCGGACGCTGACCATCGCTCAGAGTATTGGCGCCATCGATTCATGGATCGCACGCGACGCCGCCGACTCTGCCGCCGCGGCCGCGGACATCATCCTGCTGGCGGGGCCCGTGCTCTCGATCCTCGATTGGATGCAGCGGCTCGCGCCCGTGCTCGGCGAGCATCAGCTTGTCACCGACGTGGGAAGCACCAAGGTGCAGATCGTGAAGCTGGCCGCAAAACTCTACAACCAGCCCGGCAAGGCGCGCTTTCTTCCCGGACACCCGATGGCGGGTAAAGAATCGGGCGGCGCGGCGCTTGCCGAAGCCACCCTCTTCCAGAACGCGATGTGGCTCTTCACACCCGCGCCCGTCACGCCCGCAACCGGCACAACTCCCTGCGCGCTCGAAGCCGAGTGGCGCGGGTTGGTGGCAAGGTTCGGCGCGCGGACGATGGACCTTGATGCAAAGCGGCACGATGAGATCTGCGCGTGGGTGAGCCATCTTCCGCAGATGCTTTCGACCGCGCTGGCCGCGCTGCTGGAGGATACCTTCGGCACGGATGCGGCGGGCCGAGCGGAGATCGCAGCCATTGGCGGCCGCGCGCTGCGCGAGACCACTCGCCTGGGCGCAAGTCCCTACAGCATGTGGCGCGACATCGCCCTCTCCAACAGCGAGCCAATCGCCGCATCGCTGCACGCGCTCGAACAGCGGCTGGCGCACCTGCGCGAGAACCTGCGCACGCCGGAGCTGAAGGAAGAGTTCCGCCTGGCCAATGAGTTCCG
>DAIRTY010000001.1:21298-32356 GCA_036803645.1 Acidobacteriaceae bacterium
CCGCACTCGATCATGCTCTCCGCGCTGACCGGCCAGCAGGTCTACCTGAAGCTGGAAAACCTGCAGATGACGGGCAGCTTCAAGGAGCGCGGCGCGCTGAACCGCATCGCCATGCTCACGCCGGAGCAGGCGGCGCGTGGAGTGATTGCGGCCAGCGCGGGCAACCACGCGCAGGGTGTGGCCTACCACGCCACCAAGCGCGGAATCCGCGCGCTCATCGTGATGCCCTTGACCACCCCTCTGGTGAAGGTGACCGCGACCCGCGACTTTGGCGCCGAGGTGCTGCTGCATGGGGCCAACTACGACGAGGCCTGCGCGGAGGCTGTACGCCTGTGCGGCGAGCAGCAGCTCACCTTCATCCATCCCTTCGACGACCCCGGCGTCATGGCCGGCCAGGGGACCATCGGGCTCGAGCTTCTGGAGCAGGTCCCGCAGCTTGAGGCTGTCGTTGTGCCCATCGGCGGCGGCGGGCTCATCGGCGGCATCGCCTGCGCCATCAAGGAATCGCGTCCGGAGATTCGCATCGTCGGCGTGCAGACCGCGCGGCTTCCGTCGATGCAGGCCGCCATCCAGGCGCACCATCCGGTGACGGTCGATCCGGCCACCACCATCGCGGACGGCATCGCGGTGCGGCGCGCCGGAGACCTGACGTTTCCTCTGGTCGAGCGCTACGTCGATGAGATCGTCACGGTGGAGGAGGACGAGATCGCCTCCGCGATCCTGATGTTGCTGGAACGTGAGAAGACGCTCGCCGAGGGCGCTGGCGCCGCTGCGCTGGCCGCGTTGCTCGAGCACCGCACCAGCCTGCACGGAGCGCACACCGCGGTGCTGGTCTGCGGCGGCAACATCGACGTCACGCTGCTCTCGCGCATCATCGAGCGCGGCCTGGTGAAGGACGGCCGCATGGTCCGCCTGCGCATCGTTCTGCTGGACAAGCCGGGAGCGCTACACGAGCTGACCCGGCTCATCGCGGACCAACGCGCCAACATCATCGACACGCTGCACAACCGTGCCTACTACGGCGTCAACCTAGGTGACACGGTCGTCGATATTACGATGGAGACGCGCGGCCCGGAGCATGTGGCCGAACTGCTCGCCGCCCTCACCGCCGAGGGCTACTCCCACACCCGCGTTCTCTAGAGCTTATCTGCGCAATAAAAACTGAAGGCCACGACCTCAAGCAGACGGAATAGTCTGCTTGAGATCACGACCTTCGACCGGCAAAGAGATACAAAGACACTTTTCATGTTAGGGGATGTAGTAGCGCAGGCTGGTGAGGACCATGCTGTCCTCGGCACGCGGTCCAATGCCTGTGGAACCACTCCACAGGTTGCGCTGCAGATACTGGTAGTTGACGGCGTACTGTAGGCGACCGAACTTCGGCGTGTTGACGATGCGGTAGGTGAAGCCGAGCATGCCTTCCTGAATGTAGCGGGTTGGCGAAGAGCATCCGCTCGCGCTGGGTGAACCGCCCGTGCTGGTGACTGAGTTGGAGGGCAGGTTATAGCAGCCCGTATCGCTGAGGTTGGGAGCTCCGTAACCCATGAGATCACCTGCGTAGGTTCCCGAGGGGATCGCATAGACCGTACGCTGTGCATACTCGCCGCCGTAGTAGGCATAAACATCCAGCTTCGGCGTAGGGTGCGTCTCCAGCGTGAACAGGCCATGATAGTTGCGGATGGGTTCCAGCGTTCCATCGGTATGGAGCGTCGCGTCGGCAAGCTGTGAGGAGCCGTAGCGACCCACACCCTGACCGGCCATCGCCTGCACCGCGATGTCGGCATACTTGCTCGGCGAGACCCGAATGCTGCCGAATACGCCGCCAGCGGATTTGGTGTTGCTGGTGTAATTCGCCGAGTAGACATAGCCGCTCGGCTGCCCGGTACTCCCGTTGGTCAGGATCGGGAAGTAGTAGTCGCGCAGGAAGCGTGCGATGCCGCCCAGTTCCAGGTGCGCCTTCGGCATGTCCCACGCGCCCTTCACGATCACGTCAGGAGCAACGTTGTTGGCGTATGTGCCGTTGTAGGCGTTGTACAGGCCGCCGTTCTGTCCGGCGCCAGAGAAGAAGAAATTTGTTGGCACGGCAGCGGTCACCGTGGAGGTCGCGGCAAAGTTGGTGATCTGCGCATTCTCCAGCGACATCGCCGCGGTGAATGCTCCGGTCTTCGCATCGCCCCAGCGCTTCTGGAAGCGGACCGCCGCCTGGCGCGTCCAGTTGAAGCCGACCATATACTGAGCGTCGACGGTGTTTGGCAGCTTCTCGGTGCGGTTGTCGGTGCTCTTGCCCGTCTCGGTCACCAGCGAAAACATCTGGCCGCCGGTGACGGTGAATCCGCCGGAGGTCGCCGCCTGGCCCCAGAACTGGCGCTGCCGCAGCACATAGCTGTTGCTCTGGTTGCCGTTGGAGGTGGTGCCCGAGCCCAGGAAGTCGCCCTCGAAGTAGCCCGACAGCTTATAGCTGCCTGCATCGCCCTGGAAGAGCGCGCCCAGACGGCTCTGCCGGCCGCTGAAGTTCAGCTCGCTCACATGGCCCTGGTTCGCGCTCGGCATGGGAATGGTATTGAACGGCGTGTTGATGTCCGAGTTCACCGAACGCTCGCGCCATACGTTTTCAAACGCGAAGAACGCGATGGGCGTGATGGTGACGCCCTTGTAGTGGATCGTGGAGGGTGAGTCGATCTTGTCGTTCAGGTCCTTCTTGGCGTCGTTGATGGTCGTCGCCAGCCCAATGTTGGCGTTCTTGAGGTCAGTGACGTCGCTCTTGACGGCAGTGACGGCATCCGTGTTGGCCTGTGCGCTGCTGCTTGCGCTCTGCGCCTGTGCGCTGGCCGCGGCGGCCTGCGACGTTGCGCTGGCCGCGGTGTTCTGCGCTGCCGAGAGTGCTGCGTCCTTGGCGGCGTTCTGCTGCGTCAGGGCGTCGATCTGGGCCTGTTGCGCGGCCATCTTTTCCTGCAGCTCGCGGATCGCATTCGCGTCCTGGCTCTCTTCAACCTTCACCGCAGTGACAGTCTTGGCCTGCTTCGTCTTGGTCGTTTTCTTCGCTGGGGCAGCAGTTCCGGTCTGTGCAGGCAGCGACAGGGTACCGAGTACCAGTATCGCCGCAATCGCCGCTTGTAGTTGCTTCTTCATGGGACCTCGCTGAGAAACATAGTTTGGAAGCAGAAGCGCACGCGGCATTCTTCAGAAATACATGCCCAGGCCGCACTACCCTCTGCTCGTTGGTTTCTCTGAGCTTGTCAAAAGTTTGTGAATACACGACAAATTTATCAGCAACTTCTGTTCAATTCCGCAAAATTAACCCGTCTTTCACAATGGCCCGTGGGGTTCAAAGGGTGGTGCGCGCGGAAATCGGTTGGCCGCGTGCCCACCGGCTGGTTTACCGTAAGGTCATGTCAATATCCCGGTCCGGTCTGGCGCTGCTTGTGGTTTCGTTGCTTGCGACAGGCACAGGGTCGCACCGCATGGCTGCCGCCCAGACCACAGGTCCGCAAACCCAACTCGCGCATCAGACTCCACTGGCATCCAATCTGCCCGCGCAGTCGCTGAAGCTCATCCCCATGCCGCGCGAGGTCAGCGCCGGCGCGACTCAGTCGCTCGCTGGCGGCCTGCAAATCAACTGCGCAGCCCCGTGCGCGCCCGAGGATAGCTTCGCCATCGACGACCTGAAGGCCTGGCTCGCCGCGCAGGGTGTCGCGATCAACACCACCTCCGTAGTCAACATTCTGGTTACGCGATACGGCTCGCCGCTGGCAAGGTCAATCTTTAGCGAAGCGGCATCGAGCGGCGCTGCAGCACAGAGCGGTGGCGCGGCACCAGCCGGGATGACCGACGCAATGAGGGCAGAAGGCTACGCAATCCTTTCCGACGGCAAGGGCCTGGCCCTGACCGCTGCGACTGACGCGGGCGTCTTCTACGCACTGCAAACCGTCAAGCAGCTCGTCACCGGGACCGGTACGAATGCAGTCCTGCACACCGCAACCATTCGCGACTGGCCGGCAATGAAATATCGCGGCCTCGACGACGACCTCTCGCGCGGCCCCGTAACCACGCTGGAGTTCGAGAAGAAGCTGATTCGCACCATTGCGGCATACAAGATTAATCTCTATTCGCCGTACTTCGAACACACTGCCGCCTACGCCGCGAACCCGCTGATCGCGCCTCCCGGCGGAGCCATCAGCGCGTCGGATGCAGCCGCTTTGGTGACCTACGCGCACCTTTACCACGTCACCATCGTGCCGGAGCAGGAGGCCTTCGGCCATCTGCACAACGTGCTGACATGGGAGCAGTATCAGCCGCTGGCGGAGACACCGCACGGAGCCGTCCTAGCTCCCGGCCAGCCCGGATCGATTGCGCTGATCAAGCAGGAGTTCACCGAGCTTGCGGCCCAGTATCCCGGCCCCTTCCTGCATATCGGTGCGGATGAAACGGTGGACCTGGGCGTCGGTCAGACCAAGGCCGGCGTCGACGCGCGCGGGCTTGCGCCGGTCTATCTCGACTTCATACAGCAGATCGCAACCGCGCTCCAGCCGCTGCACCGTCGCCTCCTCTTCTGGGGAGACATTGCGCAGGACTCGCCGGAACTCCTCAAGTCTCTCCCGCAGCGCTTCAAGGACGAGACTATCGCCATCGCCTGGGGCTACAACCCGGAACCGAAGGGCTTCACGAAGCTACTCACGCCGTTCACCAACGCAGGCTTCGAGACCTGGGTCTCGCCCAGCGTGCATAACTTCCGCGTGGTCTACCCGGACAACAATATGGCGCTCGTCAACATTCAGCAGTTCACCCGCGATGGCCAGAAGATGGGCTCGACCGGCCAGTTGAACACCATCTGGAACGACGATGGCGAGGGCCTCATCAACCAGAACTGGTACGGCATCCTCTTCGGCGCGGCGGCCGCGTGGCAGCCGGGAGAATCATCGGTGGAAGCCTTCGAGCAGAGCTACGCGCAGGTCTTCCATGGCGACACTTCGGGCGCGCTCAACCAGGCACAGCTTGAGTTGATGGCCGCGCACAAGGTGCTGAAGGACCAGGCCCAGGTGGGCGATGCGACCAACAATCTCTTCTGGCTCGACCCATGGTCGAAGGACGGACAGAAGATCGCCGCCGAGATGCGGCCTTATACGCACGACCTGCGCATGCACGCCGAGTCCGCGTTGACGCTGATCGCGCAGGCCCGCGCCGTGGCCGGCCCGAGATTGAATCCATCGAGTGGTGCGGCTTCGCCGAGCGATACTGAAGCTGGCACCTCATCGACGATCGGTGCATCAACGACAATCTACGACGCAACCAAATACGGCGCGGCAACCAGCAACCTGCGCGAGCCGGACGCCGTCGATGCAATGGAGTTGGGCGCGCGCCGCATGGACTTCATCGGCCTCAAGTTCCAGCTTGCCGACGAGATGGCCGCCGGGTACGCCCGCGCGCTTGCCGACTCCGTCAGCCCTGACCGCAAGACCCGTGCCAGCGTCAATCGCGAAATCAGCGACATCTACAGCCTGAATGGCCGGATCGAGGACATTCGCAACGGCTACACCCTCATCCGCGACCTGTACGAATCCGCTTGGCTGCGCTCCAACCGGCCCTACTGGCTGCGCAACATTCTGGAACAGTACGACTACGCCACGCAAATCTGGCTCGCCCGCGCCGACAAAATCCACTCCGCCCAGCGTCAGTGGACCGACAGCAAATCCCTCCCACCCGCCTTCGAGCTAGGCATTCCACCTGTGCCCGCGGCAATCCCTGCGCCTGCTCTTCCTCCAACTCCAGAGGGCGCGCCGACAGTAGTTCAGGGGGCTGTGCGATGAAAACCACCTTGCTCACAGCGCGACGACTGATTACTACAGATGGGATCGTCGAGAATCCGCGAATCGCAATCCACGCAGACGGAACCATTGCCAGCATCGAAGCCGGCAAGCCAGGCTCTGAAGCCGCAGACGCAGATGAGACCACGCTGACGCCCGCCTTCTTCGACGTTCATGTGCATGGCGCGGCAGGCCACGACGCGATGGAGGGAACGTCCGAGGCGCTTGGCTGCATCGGCAGATTTCTCGCCACCAGAGGAGTCGCATATTTTCTTGCGACCACCGTGACCGCGCCAATCGACCGCACCCTGCGCGCGCTCGAAGGCATCGCCGACGCAATCGACACAGCGAATGAAGCGGCAGAATCGGGTGCAGCCGCGCGTGACGAAGCGCTCGCCGCGCGGCCCGTCGGCATTCATCTCGAAGGCCCATTCCTCTCCCACGCCAAGCGCGGCGTGCATCCCACAACAGAGCTTCAGCCGCCGTCTGTCGAGCTTTTCCAACGCATGCAGCAAGCCGCGCGCGGACACATTCGCCTGCTCACCATTGCGCCCGAACTCCCTGGCGCACTCGACCTCATCGCACACGCCACGTGCTCCGGCGTGCGCGTCAGCCTCGGCCACTCCGATGCAACCGCAGCCCAGACCCGCGCGGCCATTGCAGCCGGGGCAATTAGCGCCACCCACACATTCAACGCCATGCGGCGGCTCGATCACCGCGAGCCAGGAATCGCCGGCGTAGTTCTCGACGCGCACTCCCTCTACGCCGAGCTGATCTGCGACGGAGTCCATGTCGCCCCGGAGTTTGTGCGTCTCTGGCTGCACGCCAAGGGGGAAGACCGCGCAATTCTGATGACGGATGGAATCTCCGCCACCGGAATGCCCGACGCAAATTACATGCTCGGCGAACTTGAAGTAACGGTGAAGAACGGCCGGTGTCTATTGACCAGCAGCCTCGCCAATGGCATCGAAACACTGGCCGGATCGGTGCTCACAATGGACCGCGCCATCGCCAATCTGCGTCGCTTCACCGGTGCCTCTCTTGCGACCGCGGTGCGTCTGGCCAGCCGAAATCCCGCGCGAATGACGGGCCTCGATAACCTCGGCGAGATCGCCGTTGGCCGTCCCGCAAACTTCAACCTCTACTCCGCCACGGGCGAACTGCGCCAGACCATCCTGTGCGGCGAAGTAACAGTAGACCAGTAGACAGCGTGAAAGTGGATGAATTTGCGTGGAGTATGGCGTCTTCCATGTCTCCAGCATCAGTCCTCTGCCTTGGCTCACTGCTGTAGTACCACCTGGTCGCCTTCCTTCAGCCCGCTCACGATCTCACTCACCGAGCCATTGGAGAGCCCCACCTTCACGGCAACCTTGCGCGTCCCGTCCTTCTGATTGCTGTCCGGCACCTGCACGGACGCATTCTTCTGGTTGTCGTACATCACGGCGTTTTCGGGAACCGTCAGCACGCCCTTGTGCTCATCCAGCAGGATCTCGGCGTTGGCCGTCATGTTGGCCTTCAGCTCGCCGCCCGGATTGTCGATCGAGACGCGCACCTCGAAGGTCGTCACGTTGTCCTTCTGCACGCCCAGCGGGGCGATCTTGGTCACCTTGCCGTTGAACGTGCGGTCGCGGAAGCTCTCCACCTTGATGCGCGCCGGCTGGGCCATGTAGACGTGCGCAATGTCGGCCTCATCCACCTTGCCCTGCACATACACCTGGTTGATGTCGCCCTCGGTCATCACCAGCGTGGCCGTCGAGCCCAGTATCAGGATCGAGCTCACCGCGTCGCCGATCTCCACGTCGCGCGATAGGATCACGCCGTCCATGGGAGCCACAATCGTCGTGTAGCTGAGCTGCTCCTCCAGTTGTTTCAGGCTGGCCTGGCTCTGCAGCACCTGGGCATGCGCCTGCTTCAGCTTGGCTGTATCGACGCCGATCTGCGCCTTGGCAGAATCGCGCCGGGTCAGCGCGGCCAGGTAGTCCTTGTTGGTGTCGTCCAGCGCCTGCTGGCTCACAATCCCGCTTTTTTTCATCTCAAGACTGCGGTCCAGCGTGGCCTTGTACATGGGCAGGTCCGGCGCCGCCGCGTTCACCTTGTCCTGCTCGATGTTCGCGTCGTACGCGCTCACGTTGGCCTCCGCCGACGCAAGCTGAGCCCGCTGCGCGTCCACCTGGGCCACGATCTCCTGCTGGTCCAGTTGCGCCAGTTGCTGGCCCTTCTTCACCTGGTTGTTGATGTCCACGTACAGCTTTTGCACGATTCCCGAGGCCTTGCTCTTCACCTCGACCTTGGTGATTGGCTGGATCTGGCCGGTGGCCACCACAGACCGCGTCACATCGCCTCGCGTCACCTTCGCCAGTCGGTTTGAATCGATGGACGAGCCCTTCACCAGCCGCGCCAGCGCAACGCCCCCCGCCACCAACCCCACAATCAAGACCACGCCAATGGTCAGCCAGATCCAGAATCGTTTGCCTCTTCGCGACGCCGCCACAATTACCTCCCTTACGCAAAGAAAGCCGGAGCCGTCCCAGGCGCAGTTAACCGCTGCAATAGGTATACCAACTCTTGCGGCCGAAGCGCACTGCCTTCAGCCGCTGCTGTTGTCTACGCAATCCGCCCCCAATCGGTTCCCTGCAAGATCGATGCATCCACCGTGGGAACTGAAACCCCTGCGACCGCGTATCATTCATGGCAGAGTTCCGCCCTCGTCTAACCCCTATGCAGTCCTTCGCAGACATCCTCGGCCAGGTATTCCGCGCCATCGCGGCCAACAAACTGCGCAGCTTCCTCACCATGTTCGGCATCGCATGGGGAGTCGGCTCCCTGCTGGTGCTGGTGGGCCTCGGCGAGGGATTCCGCTCCGGCCAGCACCGCGAGTTCGCCACCCTCGGCAACGACATCGTGATGATGTTCAACGGCACCATCCCCGCGGTCGCCAACCAGCACAGCGGGATGCGCCCATATCAGTTAACCCTGGGAGACGAGGAGGCATTGCGCCGCCTGCCCCAGTTGCGTGCCGTCACCATCGAGTTGGCCCGCTCCGATCTCTACGAAGTGAGCCAGTGGAACAATACTTCCAGCCGCGTGATAGGAGTCGAACCCAATTACTCTACGGTCAAGTTCCTTCCCTTGGTGCAGGGCCGCTTCCTGGACGATGCAGACATGAGTGAGCGGCGAAACGTCGCTGTGCTCGGTTCCAAGGCTGCCACCCTCCTGTTTTCCGGCCGGCCATTGCTGGGTGAGACCGTCACCATCAACGGAATCGCCTTCAGCATAATCGGCCAGGCCGGGAAGATCAGCCGCGGCACCAACGACGGCGACGACAAGAGGCTCTACATTCCTGTCACCACCATGCAAAAACTCTTTCCGTTGAGGGGGTACAACGTACCGCACGACGCTCTGACCTCCATCCAGTTCCAGCCAACCAGGAGAGGCGAATCGGTGGCTGCGGTCACCGCTGCGGATCGCGTCATCGCCCAGCGCCATGGCTTCGATCCCGCGCTCACCGACGCCTTCGACCAGTTCGACTCCATCGAGGAGGAACGAATGGTCGGCGCCATCTTTGACGCCATGGACGTCTTCCTCGGCGGCGTGGGAATCGTCACCCTGGGCCTCGGCGCGGTGGGCATCATTAATATCATGCTGGTCTCCGTCACCGAGCGCACCCACGAGATTGGCGTGCTCAAGGCCATCGGGGCCAGCAAGCGCAGCATCGTTGCCCAGTTCTTCTGGGAGGGACTGCTTCTGACTGGCATCAGCGGCCTCATCGGAATTGCCGCCTCCGCCGTCTTCATGTGGGTTCTGCAATACTGTCTCACCGACAAGATGCCCGGCTGGGACCCGCCGCGCCTGGTGCCGTGGTCGGCCGCACTGGCCCTCGGTTCGCTGGTGCTCTGCGGCGTCGCCGCAGGGCTCTATCCCGCAACCAAGGCCGCGCAGATGGACCCCGTCGAAGCACTGCGGCGGGAGTAAATTCAGGTTCAAGCTCGAGAGGAACGGCTCATGTTCAAAGACATTCTCGGCCAGGCATGGGAGGCGATGCTCTACAACCGCCGCCGCACCAGTATCACCATGGCCGGCATGGCATGGGGCATCGCCACGGTGGTGCTTCTGCTGGCCTACGGCGCAGGCTTCAGTCGCGCCATCGAGGCCATCTTCGCCCAGTGGGGAACCCACACCATCGGCGTCTTTCCCGGCCGCACCAGCGAGCAGGCGGGCGGAGACAAGGCCGGCATTCGCGTGCGCTTCACCCTGGACGACGTGGACCGCGCCGCCGCCGGCGTCCCCGGAATCGGCCACATCTCGCCCGCCGCCTGGAAGGACGTTATCGTGCAGAACGACCTGCACAACTACACATGGAGCGTTAACGGAGTCCGACCCATCTACCAGGACATCATGAAGCTCGACACCGACCAGGGCCGCTTCTTCAACGGCGCGGAGGACGAGCAGCGCGCCCACGTCTGCGTCATCGGATCGGAGGCCAAAACCAAGCTCTTCTCCGGCGGCTGGGCGGTGGGCGAAGACCTCCGCCTCAACGGCGAGACGTTCACCATCATCGGCGTCCTCGCACCCAAGATGCAGGAGTCGGAAGACGACATCAACCGCCAACTCTACATCCCCTTCAACACCATGAGCGACCTGAAGGACACCCAGTACGTCGACGGCATCTGGTTCAGCTACACCGGCGACAACCAACTGGCCGAGAAGGGCCTGCGCGAGACCCTTGCCTCGGCACACCACTTCCGCCCCTCCGACCACAACGCAATCTACGTCGCCAATCTGATGACGGAGCTGCGCCAGTTCCAGATGCTCAGCCTCGCCCTGCAGGTGCTGCTCTCGCTGGTCGGCGCGCTCACCCTGGGCATCGCTGGCATCGGCTTGATGAACATCATGCTGGTCGCGGTGCAGCAACGCACACGCGAGATCGGCGTGGAAAAAGCCCTGGGCGCGCGCCGCAAGCACATCCTGTTGCAGTTCCTCTCCGAAGCCATGGTCATCACCGGCGTGGGCGGCTTGTGCGGCATTGCTCTGGCCTATCTCATCGCCGCCATGGTCGGTCGCATCACCTTCTACAGCGCCATGGCGCAGCACGCCGAGGCCGCCGACATCCGCCTGCTCATCTCGCCCCTCTCGGTGATCGTCGCCACCCTGATCCTCGCCATCACCGGCCTGGTCAGCGGCATGATTCCCGCCATCCGCGCGGCCAACCTCAACCCCATCGAGGCGCTGCGCTACGAGTAGCCGCCGAACGCCAAAG
>DAIRTY010000001.1:32456-35485 GCA_036803645.1 Acidobacteriaceae bacterium
ACTAAGCCAGCTCCAGCTCGATCTTCTCCGTCTCGCAATCCAGCTTCACAATCCGGAAGCTGCGAATCTGTCCCACGCCAAGCGGCTCCGGCGCAGTGCCAGCAGGCGCTGCCCCGCCCTTCCAGCGCGCACTCAGCATCGACGTCAACGACGACAGATCCACTCCGGCCGCGCTCTCCTTCTTCGCCCCCGCAGGAGCGTTTGCCGCCATCCGGCAAGCGGCGCGAATCCCCTCGCCCAACTCGACAATAGCGCCTTCGTCCGTCTGCTCGACGACGCGCCCCGAGACCACATCGTTCTCTTTATGCTCCGCCAGATATTCCTTGATGCTGGTCGGCACCAGTTGCTTCATGCTGAGCTTGATCTGCCGCTTCTCCGGTTCCACCGCGAGCACCTTTGCCTTGACGATCTGCCCCACTCGCAGCATGTCCTGCGGATGATTGATGCGCCGCTCCGCGGTGATCTCGCTGACGTGGACCAGCCCCTCGACCCCCTCCGCCAGTTGCACGAATGCGCCGAAGTTCATCAGCCGCGTCACCGGCCCCTCGATCGCCGATCCCATGGGAAATTTTTTCGCCGCGTCCGTCCACGGGTCACCCAGCGCCTGCTTCAGTCCCAGCGCGATCCTCCGCTCCTCCTGCTTCACGGACAGTATCACCGCCTCCACCGTGTCGCCTGCCTTCAGGATGTCGCTGGGCTTGTGAACCTTCTTCACCCACGACATCTCCGAGACGTGGATCATCCCTTCGATCCCCGGCTCCAGCTCGACGAACGCGCCAAAGTCCATTAGCCGCGAGACTGTTCCGCTGATCCGCTGGCCAACCGTATACCTCTCTGCGGCGGTCTCCCACGGCTCCGGCTCAAGCTGCTTCAGCCCAAGCGAGACGCGACGGCCCTCCGCATCTACCTTGAGGACCTTCAGTTGCAGTTCCTGGCCGATCGCCAGCACGTCCTCCGCAGCCTTCACGCGGCTCCATGAAATATCGCTGATGTGCAGCAGCCCATCGATGCCGCCCAGATCGATAAACGCTCCATAGCTGGTAAGACTGCGCACCGCGCCGCTGACGATGTCGCCCTCTTTCATCTCGGAGTAGCGACCCTGTTCCTGCACGCGCGCCAGCTCCTCGCTGATCGCGCGCCGGTCCACCACCACGTCCTCGTCCGTCACGTCCAGCTTGGTGATGCGGCAAGTGATCTCCTGGCCCACCAGCTTCTCCATCTCGGCGGCATCGCGCACGCCGCTGCGCGAGGCGGGCATGAACGCGCGCACGCCCACATCCACCGTCAGTCCGCCCTTCACCACCGCCGTCACAATCCCCACCACCGGAGTCTTCTGTGTGAACGCCTCCTCCAGCGAGGCCCAGTCCGTCGGCTGCACCACCTTGTGCCGCGATAGCTCGTAGTACCGCTCGGCGTTGCGTCCCTTCACCGAGACGGGGAATTTCTCTCCCACCGCGACTCCGTCGGCGTTGTTCTCAAACGCGCTGCGCGGCAGAATTCCCTCGGACTTGTAGCCGATGTCCAGATACACACTCTCGGCGTCCAGCGAGACGACGGTGCCTTCCAGTTGCTTCCCTCCGCCCTCCGCCGTGTGCGAATGGGTGTGCTCAAATTGATCGAGCAACTCAGCGAACGATTCAGCGGGAGGTTCAACGGCGGTTTCAGCGGCTGATTCTGCAGCGGCTTCAACGCCAGATTCAGCGGCGGCTTCAGCAACAGCTTCAACGCCGGTTTCAGCAGCAGCTTCAACGCCGGTTTCAACGCCGGTATCAGCGGCGGTTTCAGCAGCAGATTCAGCGGCGGCTTCAGCAGCAGATTCAACGGCGGACTCAGATGTGGACACAGGTGTTGGTATGATCTCGTTTGGCATGATGGTTTACATACCATTTTGTCACGAGCTGCCACTACGCAGGCAATTCATGCCCGCACTCTTGGAAAACGCATGGCCGCCGGCCGGTCCGAAAACCTGCTCTTTTCGCAATGGGAAAGGACTCGTCTTCCACGCAGCCACGGGTCGATCGGCAATTGACGTTCAAATCCAACCCATTCACCTCCTAAAACCGGATCTCCTCGCGCGCGATCTCCCGGCGGTCTTCCGCCAGAATGGTTGCCCGCTCCAGCACGTGGGCCAGCTCGCGCACATTGCCGGGCCAGTCGTGCTCCATCAGCCTCACCTCCGCCTCGGACGAAAGTTGCTTCACCGGCATCTCCTTGCCCAGCTTGCCCAGCAGATGCGCCGCCAGCGGCAGAACGTCGTCCATCCGCTTACGCAGCGCAGGCACAATGATTGGAAAGACGGCCAGGCGGTGATACAGATTCAGCCGGAAGGCGTGTTCGTCGACGCGCTGCCGCAGCGGCTGGTCCGTGGCCGCAAGCACGCGCGCGTCCACATGCACAACCTCGTTGTTGCCCACGCGCTGTAGCTCGCCGGACTCAAGGAAGCGCAGCATCTTGGCCTGTAGTGACAGCGGCATCTCGCCGATCTCATCCAAAAACAGCGTACCTCCGTTGGCCGATTCGAGCATGCCGGTGCGCGGCTGCAACGCCCCGGTAAATGCGCCCCGCGTGTGCCCGAAGATCTCAGCCTCCAGCAGAGACTCCGGGACCGCCGCGCAGTTCAGCACTACAAACGGCTTGCAAGCGCGCGGGCTCAACTGATGCACCGCTTGTGCGACCAACTCCTTGCCCGTGCCCGTCTCTCCCTCGATCAGTACCGTCGACGAGTACGGCGCAACCAGCCGGACCTGCCGGGCCAGCTCCACCATCCCGATGCTCGCGCCCACCATCTTTGGAAGCAGCTCAGGCAGCAGACCCGCCAGCACCTCCGGTATATCCACTTTGCTCCTGTGCAGGAACGCGGCAGCCTGTAGTACGGCAATCGAGCGCTCATCCCCTGGGGCCAGACGTCCGGCTGCGGCGATCTGCGGTACCGCCACCGGCGCCAGCATCCATGCTGCGCTATCGCCCGCGCCGGTCCCAAATGCATCCTGCTGTGCCTGGCGTATCGCGTGCAGCAGCTCGTTTCTGCG
>DAIRTY010000002.1:0-17185 GCA_036803645.1 Acidobacteriaceae bacterium
CCCTGACTTTCTGAAACGGTTAGACATCGACAGACGTATCGGGGAACAATCGTATAAAGGACTGTAGATCAAAAGAAAGCCGAGTGCAATACAAAGTATTTCCTTCATGCCACACAGAGATCACTCGTGGATGATTGGGATGTTGGAAAAGAGCGTGGGATGTCTTTTTTTCGGAGGAGATGGGCAAGCTGGCGTCTTTCTCTCCGCGCTATACCCCATCCCAGCCGCGAAAATACACCACGACCCCCGAAGGGGTCGCGTGGGCGTGCAATCGAGGATGGGAGATGACGGTCAGGCGAAGCTGAAGCCGCTGCGCGCGATGGGGAGGGTGCGCATTCGCTTGCCGTTGGCAGCGAAGACGGCGTTCGCGATGGCGCCCAGGATAGGCGGCAGTGACGGTTCGCCCAGGCCGGTGGGGCCAAACTCCGTCATGCGCAAGAAGATCAAAGGTCGCAAGCGCCACATCGCGGTAGATACGCAGGGAAACTTGCTGGCCGTTGTGGTGCACTCGGCAGGCGTCCAGGATCGAGTCGGTGCGCGGGCCGTGAGGATGCGGCTGTTCTGCCGCTTCGACTCGATCCCCACGATCTTCGCCGATGGAGGCTATACCGGCAAGCGGATCGAATGGGCTAAAGAGATGTTCGGCTACCGCGTGGAGGTGGTCAAACGCAACGAACTTCACAAGTTCCAGGTTCTGCCCAAACGCTGGATCGTCGAACGCACCTTCTCCTGGCTCAACTGGTCCCGCCGTCTCAGCAAAGACTATGAAATCCACCACACTTCGGTCGAATCCATGATCTATATCGCATTCGCACACATGCTCCTGCGTCGGTCCACCTGGTTTTTAGACAGCTTCTGAGTTGAAGGTTGTTGGTTGTTAGTTGGGCGGTGCTAGCTCATCGGCTCACTGGCGAAGGAGTGCTTTCTGATCCAGAAGGCGACGTTGACCAGGCTGATGAGGGCGGGGACTTCGATCAGCGGGCCGACTACTCCTACGAAGGCTTCGCCGGAGTTGAGGCCGAAGACGGCGACCGAGACGGCGATGGCCAGCTCGAAGTTGTTGCCCGCGGCGGTGAAGGAGAGTGCCGCGGATTGCGCGTAGTCCGCGCCCAGCCGCTTGCCCATCCAGAAGCTGACCAGAAACATGATGAGGAAGTAGAGAACCAGCGGGACCGCGATGCGGGCCACGTCCAGCGGCAGGCGGACGATGAGATCGCCCTTCAGCGAGAACATCACCACGATGGTGAAGAGCAGCGCGATCAGGCTGAGCGGGCCGACGCGGGGGAGGAAACGCGCGCGGTACCAGGCTTCTCCGTTGCGGCGAATCAGAATGGATCGGGTGAGGAATCCGGCGGCAAAGGGGACGCCGAGATAGAGGCCAACGCTGCGCGCGATCTGGCCGATGCCGATGGGGACAACGCTCGCCGCCAGGCCGAACCAACGCGGGATCACGGTGAGGAACGCCCACGCGTAGAGGCTGTAGAAGAGGACCTGGAAGATGCTGTTGAGGGCGACCAGGCCGGCGACGTAGTCGGTGTCTCCCTCAGCCAACTCGTTCCAGACCAAAACCATGGCGATGCATCGCGCGATGCCGATCAAAATCAGGCCGCGCATGTAGGCCGGCTCGCCGCGCAGGAAGACGAGGGCGAGAAGGAACATCAGAATGGGGCCGATGATCCAGTTCTGCACCAGCGAGAGCGCGAGGACGCGGCGGTTGCGGAAGACTTCGCCGAGTTTTTCGTAGCGGACTTTAGCCAGCGGCGGAAACATCATGACGATGAGGCCGATGGCGATGGGGATGTTGGTGGTGCCGCTCTGGAAGCGGTTGACGAAGCCGGAGACGTGAGGCACGAAGTGACCCAGGCCAACGCCGACGGCCATGGCGAGAAAGATCCAGAGCGTGAGGAAGCGATCGAGGAAGGAGAGATGCTTGCGCGCGAGCGGAGCGCAGGTGCGGCCTTTGGTCTGCGCCATGGCTAGCGGGCCTTCCGGGTTCGTGTGCGCGCGACGGCGGTGGGCGCGGGGGCTGATTGCAGGGTTACAAATTTCGCTGGTGCGCAGCAGGCTTTGCCGAGGCGGGCGCGGTCGGATTGCATCGTGCGGTCCTGCTTGAGCCAGGCGAGCGTCTGACGCAGGAGCTGGGCGGCTCCGGCCTCAGGCGGCGGAGTGATGCGGTAGTGCATCCACTTGCCCTCGCGGCGCGCCTCGACGATTCCGGCGCGGCGCAGATAGGCCAGGTGGCGGCTGATTTTGGGCTGTGGCTGGTCGAGGATCTCAACAAAATAACAGACGCACAACTCCTGGTCGCCCATGAGGTTGAGCAGGCGCAGGCGGGTGGCATCGCCGAGGGCCTGGAAGAAGCGCTCTGTGTTGATGCGCGTTGGCTTGGTGCGCGGCGTGCCGGTTCGGGTTGGCTTGGCGCTTACCGGTTTGCAGTGCGGCGACTTTGCTGGCATGGCTTATTTATACGCCTTGACGAATATGTTAGCAATCCATATAGTCGCATTAGCAGATATGTTTTTGGAGGCAGTCGAATGGCAGAGCAAATTTTGGAGTCGGTGCGGGCGAAGTATGGGGCGGTGGCGGAGAGCGGGCTATCGAGCAACGACGCGGGAGTGAAGGCTGTGGCAGAGGCCTTCGGGTATACGGCTGAGGAGTTGCGGTCGATTCCGGCGGGGGCGAATATGGGGCTCTCCTGCGGGAATCCTACGGCAACGGCCCACATTCAACCGGGCGAGGTAGTGGTCGATCTCGGCTCGGGCGGCGGGCTGGATGTGTTTCTGGCCGCGAAGATGGTGGGACCGCAGGGCCGCGCCATTGGCATCGATATGACGCCTGCGATGATCGAGCGGGCGCGCGCGAATGCGCTGGCGGGAGGCTACACCAACGTCGAGTTTTATCTGTCCACGATTGACCGGATTCCGCTGCCGGATGCATCGGTCGATTGCGTGATCTCGAACTGCGTGCTGAATCTGGCACCCGATAAGCCTGCGGTCTTCCGCGAGATTGCCCGCGTGCTTAAACCCGGCGGCCGGGTTGCGGTGAGCGACATTGCGCTGAAGCAGGAGCTGCCGGAGGCCGTTGCGCAGAGCGTTGCGGCGTACGTCGGGTGCATCGCTGGAGCGATACGGATCGAGGAGTATCGTGCGGGATTGCTGGCGGCTGGGTTTGCGCAGGTCGAGATTGTGGACAGCGGCAAGGACCTGAACGCGTACGCCAAGGTGGAGAACCAGTCGGGCTGCTGCTCTCCGGCGATGGAGGAGGCGACGCCATTCAAGATGATGCCGGAGCCTTGCTGCGGCGTTGCGGCTAGCCCGAAGGCTTCGTTACACGAGGAGTTGAAGACGCTGCTGGCGCAGTACGACATCAACGCGGCTGCGGCCAGCGTGAAGGTGTACGCGATCAAGGGTGGCGCGGGCGCATAGGTCTGTCTGCGATTGAAGCAGGCTGGAGTCTTGTGGGAGAACGGTTCGGAGGGTTGAGGTAGGGCAAGCAGTATCGGAATCCTTCGACTGCGCGACTCACGATGAAGCCGTGAGTCGCTTCGCTCAGGATGACAGATAAGTAAACTTCGAGGAGAGTTGAATGCCGCACTACAACGTCTTGTTTCTATGCACTGGGAACTCCGCGCGGTCGATTCTGGCGGAGGCGATACTGAACCGCAAGGGCACGCCCAACTTCACCGCGTACAGCGCGGGGAGCCATCCGGCGGGCGCGGTGCGACCGGAGGCGTTGCGGCAATTAGAGATGGCCGGCCTGAGCACCGAAGGACTGCGCAGCAAGTCGTGGGACGAGTTTGCGGCGCCTGGAGCGCCGCGGATGGACTTCGTCTTCACGGTATGCGATAACGCGGCGCGGGAGAGCTGCCCGCTGTGGCCGGGGCAGCCCATGACGGCGCACTGGGGCGTCCCCGATCCGGCAGCCGTGGCAGGCACACCTGCGGAGATCGCGAGGGCCTATCGCGATGCGTTTACGATTCTGGAGAGGCGCATCTCGCTGCTGCTGGCTCTGCCGTTGGCGACGCTCGATAAGATGGCGATCAAGCGGGAGCTGGGGAAGATTGGCGGCGTGGGCCTGCCGGAGTGAGCGTTCGTAGACCGGCTGGACTTGCGTTTCGATTCCCTGCCCCCTAGCCTGTAGGCATGAGTTCAACTTCCCTCTCTGCTTCGTTTGCTGCACTCTCTTTCGATGAAAAGCTCGACCGGCTGGCCCAGGTCGCGGTGCGGGTAGGCCTGAACCTACGCGCAGGGCAGGAGTTGGTGCTGACCGCGCCGACGGAGGCGCTGCCGCTGGTGCGGCGGATTACCGAACACGCGTATCGCGCGGGCGCGCTGCTGGTGACGACGTTCTATAGCGACGATCCCTGCGTGTTGGCTCGTTACGAACACGCGCCGGACGCCAGCTTCGACTACTCGCCCGCGTGGTTGCAGGATGCGATTGCGACGGCGTTCAAGAGCGGCGCGGCGCGCATGGCGATTGCGGGCTCGAACCCGGCGCTGCTGGCGGGGCAGGACCCGGCGAAGGTCTCGCGCGCAAATATTGCGGCGTCGAAGGCTGCCAAGCCCGCGATGGAGCTGATTACGCGGCACGAGATCAACTGGACGATTGTTGCCGCGGCGACGCCGGAGTGGGCGAAGCTGGTCTTCCCCGATGAGCCGGTGGAGCAGGCGGTGGCAAAGCTGTGGGAGGCGATCTTCGTTGCGTCGCGGATCACCGGCGACGATCCGGTGGCCGACTGGCTGGCCCACGGAGCGCGCCTGAAAGAGCGCGTGGACACGCTGAACGGGAAGCGATTCGCGGCGCTGAGCTTTAAGTCCAAAGACGGAAGCACGGATCTGAAGGTGGGTTTGGCGGACCAGCACCTGTGGGCGGGCGGAGGAACGACGGCGGGCAACGGAGTCTATTGCCAGCCGAATATTCCCACCGAGGAGTGCTTCACCACGCCGCACAAGAACCGCGTGGATGGCGTGGTGCGCGCGTCGAAGCCGCTCTCGCACCAGGGAACGCTGATCGAAAACATCCGCTGCCGCTTCGAGGGCGGGAAGATCGTGGAGGCCACGGCGACCGCAGGCGAGGACGCGCTGAACCGGCTCATCTCCACCGACGAGGGCGCACGGCGGCTGGGCGAGGTGGCGCTGGTGCCCGCTTCGTCGCCGATTGCGGCGGCGGGGATTCTGTTCTGGAACACGCTCTTCGACGAGAACGCGGCCAGCCACATTGCGCTGGGCCAGGCCTACTCCACCTGCCTGATCGGCGGGGAAAAGATGAATGAAGAGGAGCTGGCAAAGCTGGGCGCAAACGAGAGCCTAATCCACGTGGACTGGATGATCGGCTCGGCGGAGATGGATGTGGACGGCATCGGTGCGAGTGGCGCGGCGGAGCCGCTGATGCGCGCGGGCGAGTGGGTCTAAGCGCAGGCGACGGCTGCAATTTCGCGGAGGAATCCGCAATTCCACTGCGCGAAAGGGTAAACTGACACTCATCATGGAACTCTTCGGTTGTGGCACAGCTCTGGTAACACCCTTTGGCGCGGACGGCACGCTCGACGAGCCTGCACTGGTCAGCCTGGTCGAATGGCAGATCGAATCGGGCGTCAACTTTCTGGTTGCATGCGGAACGACGGGCGAGGCCTCGACGATGACGGAGGCCGAGAACGCGCGCGTGATTGAGATTGTGGTGAACACAGCGGCGGGACGCGTTCCGGTCTTCGGCGGATGCACCCTCAACGCCACCAGCGTTGCTGTTGAGCGCGCGAAGAAGTTGGCGAAGATTCCGGGGCTGAACGGCCTGCTGACGGCCAACCCGTACTACAACCGGCCGGGCCAGGAGGGCCAGTTCCAGCACTTCCACGCTATTGCCGAGGCGGTGGAGTTGCCCATCCTGCTGTACAACATTCCGTCGCGCACGGGCACCAACATGGAGCCGGCAACGGTGCTGCGGCTGGCGGAACTGCCCAACGTTATCGGAGTGAAAGAGTCGAGCGGCAACATCGCGCAGATCACGGAGATACTGAACAACGCGCCCACGGGCTTCAAGGTCTTCAGCGGCGACGACGCGATGACGCTGCCGGTGATCGCGCTGGGCGGGGCGGGCTTGGTTTCGGTCGCGTCGAACGCAATTCCCGCGCAGATGGCGCAGATGGTGCAGGCCGCGCTTACGGACGACTGGGCGACGGCGCGCGAGATCAACCGCAAGTTCTTCCGCCTGATGCAGGCGCACTTCTCTGAGCCGAGTCCCGCGCCGGTAAAGGCTGTGCTGGCGCTGCTGGGCCGCCTGGAAGACCACCTGCGCCTGCCCATGGTCTCGGTAACAGCTCCCACACGGCAGAAGCTGGAGAAGATTCTCGTCGCGCTTGGGCTGCTGCCGAGCGCATAAATCCAGCGTATGCCATACTCGCGCAGCTCAACGCAACCGCTGCACAGCGATGCGCTGCATTGCCGTGTTCCCGCTACAATCGGAGTTGATGATGACCACTGAAAGTCACGAACTGACAGACCTGAAATCACGGATTGAGCGGAACTTCACCACAGGCGCTCCTGCCGCTGGGAGGGATGATGCGCTGAGCGCGTTTCTTGAACTGCGCTACGCGCTGGAGGCGGGGAAGCTGCGCGCGGCGGAGCCGGACGCCTCCGCGCCAACGGGATGGCGGGTGAATGCGTGGGTGAAGCGGGGGATTCTGCTGGGATTTCGCATTGGTGCGCTGACGGAGATGAGCGGCGGCGCGCTCAGCTTCATCGACAAATCAACCTACCCGGCGCGCATCTTCACGGCGGAGGACGGCGTGCGCATCGTTCCCGGGGGCAGTTCGGTACGATCGGGAGCGTACGTTTCGCGCGGCGTGGTGATGATGCCGCCGGCGTATATCAACGTTGGGGCGTACGTCGACGAGGGGACGATGGTGGACTCGCACGCGCTGGTTGGCTCCTGCGCGCAGATCGGGCGGCGGGTGCATCTGTCGGCGGGGGCGCAGATTGGCGGCGTGCTGGAGCCGGTCAATGCCTCGCCGGTGATTATTGAGGACGATGTGCTGGTGGGCGGCAACACCGGAGTGTATGAAGGGACGATTGTGCGGCACGGTGCGGTGCTGGCGGCGGGAACGATCCTGACTCGGGGCACGCCGGTCTACGATCTGGTCAACCGCACGATCCTGAAGGCTACAGCCGAGACGCCGCTGATTATTCCCGCAGGCGCGGTGGTGGTTCCCGGATCGCGCGCCGTGACGGGCGGCTACGGCAAGGAGATGGGATTGAGCGTCTACACGCCGGTGATTGTGAAGTACCGCGACGAGAAGACCGACCTTTCGACGACCCTCGAAGAATTGCTGCGCTAGGGAAGGTCTGCATAAGTGCTCGATATTCCCTCAGCGGCTAAAGCCGCATTGGAAATTGGCCGCTTGCGGCGGGACTGATGTCCCGCCCTTTCAAAACAGGGACTTGTGCAGAGATTTCCTAAGTTGAGGTGTGTGAATTCTTGCTAGAATCGCCCCATGATTGATTCAGTGGAATTGAAAAAACTGCTCTTTGCCGACCGTGAGGCGGCCTTCTTCCGGCTCAGAGGCGGCTACCCGATCCCGCTGGCTGGCGCAACCTGGTGGGCGATGCTGGGCACCATGGGCTACTTCGTGCATAACCCCAACGCGTGGATCTTTCTCGCCTTCTGCTCCAGCGGACTGCTCTTTCCGCTGGCCCTGCTCTACGCCCGCTTCTTCAAAATCGACTTCATGCACGACAAAACGGCGGTCCTGGACGTTCTCGTGCCCACCTTCGCCTCGATGCTGCTCTTCTGGCCTATCGCCATCGCGGCCTTCTGGAGCTACCCGCAACTGGTTCCGTTGGTACTGGCCATCGGCCTGTCGCTCCACTGGCCGGTCATCGGCTGGAGCTATGCGCGCACTGGCATCTATACTGCCCATTCTGTGTTCCGGGCCATTGCCTGCTTTGTGCTCTGGAACTGGTGGCCCTCGACGCGCTTCACCCTGCTTCCCTTCACGGTTACAGCGGCCTATTTGCTGACTGTAGTGGCGATTCTTATCGCATCCTCTCCTCGAAGAGTGAAAGCCAGTCTCGAATCTATCGAAGTGCTACGTTCGTAAAGTTATGAAATTCTTGTTTTCATAGACTGCTGCTCCGATGCGATTGCGCGCTTGGAGCATGGCCGCTGCATGGGTGCTGTAGAATCAAGGTAAATGGCTCAAGATAAATTACGTATCATCCCCCTTGGGGGCCTTGGCGAGTTCGGTATGAACTGCACGGCGCTGCGCTGGCAGGACGAGATCATCGTCATCGATGCCGGCCTGATGTTTCCTGAAGAAGAACTGCTGGGCGTTGACATCGTGGTGCCCGACATCAGCTACCTGACCGAGAACCGCGAGAAGGTCCGCGGCATCATCCTGACGCACGGGCACGAGGACCACATCGGCGGCCTGCCATGGATCCTCTCCGAGCTGAACGTGCCGGTGTATGGCACCGAGTTCACCCTGGCCCTGGTGGAGGGCAAGCTGGACGAGCACCACCTGCTGGACAACGCGGAGCTGATCGAGGTCCTGCCCGGACGGCGGTTCACGCTGGGGCCGTTCACGATCCAGCCGATCCGCGTGACCCATAGCCTGGCCGACTGCGTGGCTTATGCCATCCACACGCCAGTGGGCGTGGTGGTGCATACCGGCGACTTCAAGATCGACCTCTCTGCGCCGGACGGCAAGCCCTTCGACCTGCACTCCTTTGCCGAGCTGGGCAAGCAGGGCGTGCTGTGCCTGATGCAGGACTCGACCAACGTGGACCGGCCGGGCTACACGCCGAGCGAGCGAGCGGTGCGTCCGCGGCTGGATGAGATCTTCGCGCAGACGAAAAAGAAGCTCTTCTTCAGTTGCTTCTCCTCGTCGATCCACCGCATACGGATTGCGATGGATCTGGCCGCTACGCATGGGCGCAAGGTCGCCGTCATCGGCCGCTCGCTGGATAACTCCACCGAGATTGCGCAGGACCTGGGCTATCTGGACCTGCCGGCGGGGCTGATTATCAACCCTGGGCAAATACGCGACATGGCGGACAACAAGGTGCTGGTGATGATCTCCGGCACGCAGGGCGAGCCGATGTCGGCGCTCTCGCGGGCGGCGGTGAACAGCCACAAGTACGCGCACATCGACGCCGGGGACACGGTGCTGCTCAGTTCGCGCATCATCCCTGGCAACGAGAAGTCGATCTTCCGCATGATCGACCATCTGGAGCGGCGCGAAGCCAAAGTCATCTACGACGACGGCACACAGGGCCTGATCCACGTCAGCGGACACGGGTCGCAGGAGGAGATGCGCCTGATGATCAACCTGCTGCGGCCCAGGTTCTTCGTGCCGGTGCATGGCGACTATCGCCACCTGAAGCGCCACGCCGAGCTTGCCGGAAACCTGGGCCTGATCGAGAAGGTGATCATGCTGGAAGACGGCGAGGTTCTCGAGCTGGACAAGAACTCCGCGCAGAAGAACGGCAAGGTCAACGTGGGACGGGTGTGCATCGATGCCGGCGGTTCGATCGACGTGGTCGAGGACGTCATCCTGCGCGACCGCCAGCGCATCGGCGAGGGCGGCATCGTGCTGCCGATTCTGACCATCAACAAGCGCACCGGCAAGGTCGAGGTTGCGCCCGAGATCGTCATGCGCGGATTCACTGTCGAGGACCCGGAGCTGATTGCGCAGGCACGCCTTGTGGTGCAGCGCACGCTCGAGGCCTCGAGCGACGAGGAGAAGGCCGACTACGGCGTCATCAAAGAGAAGGTCCGCAGCGACCTGAAGCGATACATCCAGAAGAACATGAGCCGCAGGCCGCTGATTATGCCGGTGATCATGGAAGTCTGACGGCGGGGAATTTTTCCTGCCAATTCCCTCCGATTCCACAGAGCGTTACGCATTTCCTGCATCCAACCAATGCAGGAGAACCGGAATGCTCACCCCTGGAATCATCGGCATCATCGTTACGCTGGTCGTCATCGGTCTGGTGCTGTATCTGATCGACCTCATCCCGATGGATGGCACGATCAAGCAGATCATCCGCGGGATCATTATTGTCCTGGTCATCGTCTGGCTGCTGCAGGCCTTCGGTTTCATCGGATCGCTCAGCAACGTCATGCACCCAATGCATCCTGTTCGATGAATCGGCCGCGAGTGCAGTTCAACCTTGAAGCTTGAACCTCGCAGATTGTTTCGCGCACTACTGTTTGCCGCGCCGCAGATAGCGCCGTCCCACGAGGTGGTACTCGCCGCTGAGGACGCGCGCAATGGCCTCAGTGTAGGCGATGTGTTCTTGTTCGAGGATGCGCGCCGCGAGGCTCTCGGCGGTGTCCTCGTCCAGCACCGGAACCACGCGCTGCGTGATGATTGCGCCGTGGTCCACTGCCTCATCCACAAAATGCACGGTGCATCCTGCGACCTTGGCGCCGAACTCCAGCGCCTGCGCCTGCGCGTCGAGGCCGGGAAACGCGGGCAGAAGCGCGGGATGGACGTTCAGGATGCGGTTGGGGAAGGCGCGCACAAACTCCGGCGAGAGGATGCGCATGTACCCGGCGAGGCAGACCAGATCGACGCGATGCTGGCGCAGTGCGGCGACAACCTCGGCGTCGTGCTCGGCGCGCTTGCGGCCCGCCGACGGAATGGCGATGGCAGTCAGGCCCAGCTCGCGCGCGATCTTCAGGCCGGCGGCATCGGGCAGGTTAGACAGAACCACCGCAATCTCCGCGCCCGGCAGACGGCCCTCGCGGATCGCCTCGGCGATGGCCATGAAGTTCGAACCGCGTCCAGAGAGCAGAATTCCGAGTCGCTGCAAGAGATGCCTCCTCATGCATCGTACTGCATTCGTATCGCTGCTTCACGTCAGATTTTTTTGGAACACCGAGCGGGAATTGGACCCGCGAATACTGATTTTTGCAGTTCGAAATACTTCTTTATACACGGATTTGGGTCCCGATGCGGGCACATGAACCATGGGATATTACTCGGTGGTATCGCCCAGGCCACTTTACCGCGAACGAAACTTTTAGGCAGTTCGGAGCCGCGTGGTCTTATGTGAGTCGGTGTGATATGAGTTTGCCGAATGAGATTCCGTCCTGAAGGTACCTCCATTGACAAGCCACTTTCCGGTAGCGGAGGCATTTAGAGGATTAAAGTGCCGCCGGTTTATTTTGAAATTCAAGAATTCTTAAGAAGCGGAGTGTCGGGCCGGTCGGCAGCAAAGCGTATTGCCTCCTAACCGACACCTTGCGTTTGCTGGGTGACTTATTTCGCAGGGGCCGGTGGCGCAGGACGGGCTGCGGGGACGATGGGTCACCGCTGAGGTGGATTGACCGGGTTGTACCTGGTCGCCAACTCCGTCGTCGAGACCACGTCCGCTGCCGGCGGATTGACAGCCTTCTCCAGCTCAACGCCGAAGACGTAGCTTGGCCCGAACATGTTGCCGGTGAAGATCACCATTTTGTTGTCCGGCGTGAAGCGCACGTTGGGCTCTTCGTGGTAGTTGTGGTGCTCCATGTTAACGAGGCGCTCGGTGCGGAGAGTGCCGGGCTGCCAGAAATCGGGCGTATTGACGGCGAGGGCGTCGCCGCGGATCAGCTGTGGGTGAAAGACCATGATCCAGGAGCAGTCATGCCCGCCGGGAGCCTTGCTGCCGAAGCTGCCGTCTCCGGCAAAGAGGGAGAGGTCCTTGGTCACGTTGACGTGGATAGAGCCGTCGTCGTGGTTGGTTTTGTAGGCGAAACGCTTGCCGGTCCTCACGTCGTAGCCGGCAATGAAGTTGGAGTCGGCATTGCGGGGATAGTCCCACTGGTACCAGATGGTCTCGCCGTCGGGCCCCCAGAATTCGTGGCCCCAGATCTCCATGTACATGGTGCGCTTGTGAACGAGGGTGTTGTGGGTGCCGTCGGTGTGGATCATCCAGAGGCGGTCGACATCCTGCCATATGCCCTCGTGGCAGTACATGAGGAGGGTGGGATCGGTGGGCGAGAAGAGGAGGTGGTTGACCCAGTCGGTGGAGTGCAGGAGTGGCTTGACGTCGCCGGGCTTCGCGCCGTTGGGGCCGGGCTCGAGGCGGAGGGTGAAGAGAACGAGCGGCAGGCGTGCGGCGAGGCGCGCGACCATCATTGCGCTCTTGTTGGGGGGTTGATAGTGCGGGCCCTGGGCGGCGCTTCCGACGCGGTTGTCCGGATTGCCGGCCGCACCGGGCGCTGCCCCGGCGGGTCGCGCCGGCAGGTTGGAGCCATATTGCTTGCCTGTGTCGTCCCCTTCGACGTAAGTGCCGGCGATGAGGGTCTCGTCCGCATTGACGCTGACGACCGACCAGCCGGAGGTGTTGGGTAGATGAGGCACCACAGCCAGTTTGCGGATGGCGCCGGTGTTGGTATCCGCTTTGTAGACCGACGTGACGTGGCTGGCATCGGTTGAGGTGTAGAAGACGCTGTTGGTCTTGTGGCCGGCAACGAGGATATGGACGGTGCCGGAGACGGGTCCGGTTGCATCCGCCGAGCGCGGCGGGTTGGGCACCAGTAGCCGTGTCTGGCGCGCGGCAAGGTCGAGCACGTGGATGCCGTCCGGCGCGGAGTACACCATCTGCTTCTCATCCGCCGTATAGGCGTTGATGTTGAAGTAGAAGGCGCCCGAGTTCGGCTCGTCGCTCAGACGCCAGACGCGATGGCCAGTGTCTTTATCGACCCACGTCTTTGGCGGCATGGGATCGCCGGGTTTCGACCCCACCAGCGAAGCTGGCGGGGACCCCGCATTGGTCTGCGCGATGCAGGCGAGAGGCAGCAGGACGAGAGCGAGTGCAGCGACTATGTTGAGGCGCATAGGAACTTCTCCTTCGGACGGCGGCGCCGGGGCGAAAGACGCGACCGGTTGGATAGACTGAATTCGCCATGCACAGTCGAGAGTGCTACCGTGCGAATCGCATAAAAGGTATACCCGGCGATTCGCTGGACTCGCGAGCTACTTCGTTGCGAACGGCGAGAGAGTTATCTGGACTTCCTGCGAAAGACCGTCGGTGATGGCGACGGGGCTGGAGGTGAAGGTGACGGTGGCGGGTTTGAGGCCATCGCGCGTAGCGGTGACCTTGATGGTGCCGGGCGTGAGCGTTGAACGGATGGCAACACGGTTGATGCCATCCTCGGTGTTGAGATAGAGGTTATTGGTTGTGTTGGTCTTTCCGGAGTTGTAGCCGCCGCGCCAGATGGCGGGGGCGGAGCCGTTTGCGCCCACTGCATTCATGATGAAATCGACGCGGGCGTCGTCGGTGGGGCAACGCTCGCCTTTGGCATCAACGACTTCAAAGTCGATGAGGGCGATGTCTTCGCCGTCGGCACGCATCCCGCCCGGCGCGGTGTGGAGGGTGAGTTTGATTGCGGAAGGTGGGCCTGCGGTGCGGAGTTCATGGGTAGCGACCACTGCTTTGCCCAAGTAGCCGACGGCCTTGATAGTGCCGGGCGCGAAGGCGATGTCGGGGAAGGTGTACAGATAGCCGTTCTCGGGCGAGGTGAGCTTGCCTTTGGATACGCCGTTGACGAAGAACTCGACTGCGTCGACGTTGTTAGCGACGACGTACATGGGCTTGACGGTCTTGGAGCCGTCGGGTTGGGTGAGCGGGTAGCTCCAGTGGCCGATGATGTGGATGTCAGGCTTCTCGTTCTGCATGACGCGTTCGACGAAGTAGATCTCCTTGGGCAGGCGCATAGCGTCCACCTTACCGCTGACGCGGGCCACCTCGCTGGAGTCCTGGCGGCCGTCGGCGTTCTCGTCGGTGAAGTAGATGGAGGCGTAGGCGGCGAACTTGGAGTGTTCCGGATCGGTGTTGGAGATGCGATTGGAATAGAAATTCCAATAGCGTTTGATCTGCGCCAGAGCGAAGGTCTCGGAGTTGTAGTTCCAGGTGTCGGTCGGGCCCTTCTTGAAGCCGTAGTAGGGCGGGGAGTAGTTGTCCCAGAAGCGGCGCGCGCCTTCGTCGCGGAAGTCTTCAGTCTCGATGATGGGTTCGCGGTCGCGGATGTCGGTGTTGTAGGGGCCGGCGAGCATGGTGCCCCACCACTCGGCGACTGCTACGGCACCGGGCTCGCGGATGGAGCGGCATCCCATAACGCGGCCGCCATGGGGATCGAGTTCCTTGCGGAGGGCGACCATCTGTTCCATCTGCGGGCCGGTGACGCCGGTGTTGCCGGCTTCCCAGAAGAGGATGCTGGGGTTGTTACGCAAGTAGATGATGGAGTCGCGCATGACTTCGGCGCGCTGGTCCCACTGGCGGCCCATGCCGTCCTCTTCTTTGTCGGCGGCGGGGGCGATCTCGACGATGCCCATGCGGTCGTAAGATTCGACGTCTTCCTTCTGTGGAGTGACGTGCATCCAGCGCATGTAGTTGGCGTGGTCGTCGCGGATCATCTGCGCGGTGAAGTCGTGCATCCACTCGGGATAGCCAGCGCCGACGCCGGCCCACTCGTCTGCGGAGCGCTCAGCGAATCCCTTGAGGTAGACGAACTTGTCGTTGATGTAGACGCCGCCGGTGCCGACGCCGCCCTTGAACTCGGTCTTGCGGAAGCCCGTCGTCGTCTTCACGACGTCCACCACCTTCCCATCCACCGCCAGCATCGAGTACACGTCGTACAGGTTCGGCTCATCCGGACTCCAGAACTTCGCGCCGGTCAGCGGCGCCGTCGCCGTAAGCACCGTCTTCGCGCCCTGCAGCACATCCGTATTTGTGCCCTGCATCGATACCCGCACCACACCGTCCCTATCCACCACAACCGCCGACAGCGACACCTTGGAACTGGGCGCTCGCCGGTCGGCCGTCGCGTTATGCGCCTGCGACTCCACCGTTACATCGCAGCGCTTCCCGGCAATGTTGTAGTTGCTGCAGTAGATGTAGGTGCCGGTGGTGCCGAGGCCGTCGTTGATGGGGAGGGTCTGGTAGATCTTGCCGGTCACGTGCAGCCAGACGCGGCGGTTGATACCGCCGAAGTCGGGGTTGAAATCGTTGGCATTCCAACGGAAGGCAACGTCGGTGGCGCGCTCGTGGTAGGTGGTGGTGTTGTCGACGCGGACGGCGAGGACGTTGTCGTGGTCGCCGAACTGCACGCCGGAGGTAATGTCGACGCCGTATGCGGTGACGCCGTTTTCATAGAGGCCGAAGGGGCGGCCATTCAAATAAATCTCTCCGGCCTGGCGCATACCTTCGAATTCGATGAACACCTTGGAGCCAGCGGCGTCCACGGGGAGTTTGAAGTGTTTGCGGTACCAGCTGATCCCCTTGTAAGTCCCGCGGTCGCCGCCGCTGTGATCGATGATGACGCGGAAGGAGTCGACGTCATTGAACGTATGCGGTGTGCTGACGGTCTCCCACTTCGAATCGTCAAAAGCAACCTCCTGTGCCCCCGCGATGTCGCCCTTCGTGAACCTCCAGTTCGCATTGAAGTCGTAAGTCGTCCGCGCCGTTGCGGGCGTGGTGAACTTTGTGCCGACGGCCGGGGGCGCGGGCGGGGGCAACGGAGCCAGGGCAGGCTCGGCGGCTGCTGGAGGAGGGCGCCGGGCGCGAGGCTGGGCGGGAGCCTGACCCGAGGGCTGGGCACCAGGGAGGGTGTCAGTCTGGCTGGGAGCCTGGGCTACAGCGGACGCGGCGAGGGCGAGAGCGAGGAGGGGCAGTAGGGTGATGTGCTTCATGGCGGGTAAGTCTATTCCGATCAGAGAATGGCTGGCAAATGGAGTGGAGATGGAAGTGAGTGTCGGCGCAGGACATTCATTCTCGCCTGCCATCCTCTACCGCTTGGTCCTCCCTTCCAGGCTGTATCACTTTCGCTTGCCGTTGACGCCAAGAATCCGGATCACTACCGTAGAAGCAGCGAAAGGCAAGGTCACCCCATGCTCACTCTCGATCGCCGCAGATTCCTCGCCGGTTCCGCCACTCTCGCAGCCATGGCGTCCATCTCCGCCTCGGCCTTTGCCAAGTCGGAGACCATCGTGCGCGAATCCGGCGTCAAGCTCAAACTCGGCCTCAACGCATACTCCTTCAACAAACAGCTTCGCGAAGGCTCCATGACCCTCGCGGACACCGTCCACTTCTGCGCGAAGCAGGGCGTGGATGCACTCGATGCCACCGGATATTACTTTCCGGGTTATCCCAATGTGCCAACCGACGAATACATATACAACCTGAAGCGTGTTGCCTTTGTGAATGGAGTCGCCATTAGCGGCACCGGCGTCCACAACGACTTCGCCCTAGCCGACCCGGCCGCGCGCAAGAAGGATGTCCAATTCATCAAGGACTATATTGTGGTCGCAAGCAAACTCGGTGCCCCGGTGATTCGCGTCTTTTCCGGCTCATCGCGTCCCCCTGCGGAGTTCGAGAAGACCTTTGCATGGATGGTCCCCGACCTTCAGGAATGCGCAGCATTTGGCAAAGAGCATGGCGTGATCGTTGGGCTCCAGCAGCACAACGACTTTATCAAGACAGCCGCGGAAGAGATTCGCCTGATTGACGCCGTCGGCTCGGATTATTTCGCCTGCATCCTGGATATCGGCAGCCTGCGTTCCGGGGACCCCTACGCCGAGATCCAGAAGCTCGTTCCCTATGCCGTCTCATGGCAGATCAAGGAAGAGGTGGGTCGCAACGGAAAGAGCGAATCCACCGACCTCACAAAGATCAAGGCCATCATCGACCAGTCCGGCTACCGCGGTTATCTTCCGTTCGAGGCTTTGGACTCCGGGGATCCTCAGGCGAAGATCATCGCCTTCCTCGACAAGATCCGCCGGACCTTCGCATCATAAACGGTCTACCCGAATCCGACCTCACCACTTGCCAGCCCAAGACTGGCCGGCCTTCCGCCTAAACGAGGTATCTCTCGGCAACCAGGGCGGTTCTCCTATTTACGTAGACGGGATAGATGCCGTTTGATGTCTTCTGTCCGGGGCCGAGAAAAGCAATCCACGGAATTTGAGCAATGCTACGCTGCCCTGTTGATACCGATTTCTCTTGATCTTCAAGACTGTCCTCGGAAGCCCTTCTGAGGATAATTTATTTTTAAAATGGTTATCGTGGTGTAGTCTTCGCAGTGGAAAAACTAAATAAGTTGTTTATTTTGTTGGAGCACCGAGCGGGAATTGAACCCGCGAATACTGATTTTGCAGACCAGCGCGTTAGCCACTTCGCCATCGGTGCTTCTTGTTCGCCGC
>DAIRTY010000002.1:17285-23996 GCA_036803645.1 Acidobacteriaceae bacterium
GCCTACTTCGGTTGCGTGGTCGTGCGCAGATACGGCTTCACCGTCTTATAGCCGGGGAAGATCTTGTCGGCGTCTTCGTTGGAGACGGCTCCGCTGATGATGACATCTCCGCCCTGCTTCCAGTTGGCAGGCGTAGCGATCTTGTGTTTTGCGGTGAGCTGGATCGAGTCGAGTACACGGATGATCTCGTCGAAGTTGCGCCCCGTGGTCATGGGATAGGCCATCGTCAACTTGATGCGCTTGTCCGGCCCAATGACGAAGACGGTGCGCACCGGCGCGTTGTTGGCGGGCGTGCGGCCTTCGCTTGTGTTGCCATCGTCGGCGGCCAGCATGTCGTAGAGCTTGGCAACCTTCAGCTCGGGGTCGCCGATCAGTGGGAAGTTGACCTTTGCGCCGCCCACGTCCTCGATGTCCGCGGCCCACTTTTCATGATTGCCGACCGGGTCCACGCTGAGGCCGATGACCTTGGCGCCACGCTGGGCAAACTGGGATTCAAGGCGTGCGACGGCACCCAGTTCCGTAGTGCAGACCGGCGTGAAGTCCTTGGGGTGCGAGAAGAGAACCACCCAGTTGTCGCCGATCCACTCATGAAAGTGAATGGTGCCCTGCGTGGTTTCTGCGGTGAAGTCGGGAGCAATGTCGTTGATGCGGAGCGACATGAAATATTACCTCGTTACTTTGATTGTTTTCCCTGGCCCGTAAATTGGATGAGCTTGCAATGGGATTGGATGAACTTGCGCGCAAAATAAAAACCCGCCCGGCTCGTTGGCTCTGGGTGGGTTCTGCGTTGCTCGAATCGAATGGTTGCTTGTTACGACTCGCCTATCCGCGCACCCACACTGTACAACCGCAGCAACAGAAGCGGCAGCAGGTGAAGTTCGTGTTGGGCGTCGTCGTCATGGCTAATCTTGTCTTCTTGCAGCTTGTGCCAGCACCGCATCCAGTAGAACTGGCTTGAAGCAGTTTGCTTCAATGCGGTCTACTTGAAAGATACGTTCGAGGGGAGGATGTGTCAAATCCCGCATCGACAAGGTCCGCATCCGGTGCATCCGCGCAAGAGACTCACTGGCGCTTGACGGCATTGGATGCAGTTCCGATTTGAGATGTGCGCATGGGCGCCCGCACCATTCCCATTGCAACCGGACGCGTTTTCCTGCCGCGTTGCACTTAATTTCAACAGGCCGATCTCGCAAATCGCCAGCAATCAAGCCATCTATGAAAATTCGGTGAATGCGCAAGGAAAAATTCCCCTCGTTTTCGTCTTTTATTCGCAGTTGCCAAGATGGATAACCCTCCGTACTGTGGGGAAGCGCTGAGGAATGAAAGCTGACTTGGCAATAGAAATCCGATACCCGTACTTGAATCAGAAAACGTAATTGTTTCTCACACAATTTGAGTTGAGAGAAGCCAACGGCCTCGCGGTCGCGGCTCTCCGGCACACAGTTCCTGGCTGAACTACCCCGTCGAATTGGCCTCGGATCTTCAGACACATCGTCTGGCGACACTCCGATCCACTCGAACTGTGGCAGTCCGGACACCTGCCAGCCCGGAGTTCCGCCTGGCAACCCGCACCTGCCGCCGGCTCTCTCTTACCCGCGGTCTGTCGCGCCGGCATAAGCTCGTTCGGCGGCCGGGGAAGCTGTCTCCTCACGGAGCAGACAGGAGAGCTTCGCCCCCGGGGGTGTGGCTTCAAGGGTTGTCCCTCCTGCCGGCTTGGTCGAAGCAGCTCCCAAAGCCGCCGTAGCCGAGTCCCTCGGCCCGGACCGCGGGCCAACTACCACCGCCCGCCGGCGTGTCTGCCAACCAACAGACTCGCCCGGCGGCACAATTCGCCAGGCTGCACCGCTCGACCCGGTTCTGAAGCCGGTCAACGGTGCCGACAGGCAGAAGAGAGAAGTCATGCGCCCCAAGAAGACCATTCTCTGCGTCGACGACAACGAACAGGTCCTCTCCGTCAGGACCTTCCTGCTGGAAACCAGAGGCTATCGCGTCATCGCCCTCACCGACCCGCACCAGGCACTCGAAGTCATTGCCAACTCCCTGCCCGGATCGCTCGATCTGCTGCTCTCGGACCTCATCATGCCGCAGATGGACGGCAACGAGCTGGTGCGCCGCGCCAAGGACATGCACCCGCAACTGCCAGCGTTGATCGTCTCCGGCACCGTCACCGCGTACGACCGCGCAGGCCGCGCAGACGTCTTCCTGCCCAAGGGCGCATGCTCGCCAGCAGAGCTGCTGGAACGCGTCCGCATCCTGGTAGCCCGCAAGCGCGGCCCCAAGAAGTACTCGATGCCCTCCGCCCCCATGGCCCCCAGCCGAAGCATCGCCGCCATCTCTGCCTAGATGAGTGGTTTCATGGGATTGCTCCTCGACTCTGCATCTGCGTGGCTGCTTGCTGTGCCTAAACGATAGGCTCTTTGACTTCATACCGACTGGTTGGTACCATACTAATCAGTATGCGCGAGTGCGAGGAGCGTTATGGCTAACCGAAAGCAATCCAGCCCCCAGGAAATACCCCCGTCCAGGACCAGGCTACTCGATGCGGCCCTGCATCTGATCCGCGCCAAGGGCTACGCCGCCACAACCGTCGACGACATCTGCCACCGGGCGGGAGTGACCAAGGGCAGCTTCTTCCACCACTTCAAGAGCAAGGACGATCTGGCGCTGGCCGCAGTCGCGCATTGGCGGACCATGACAGAGGGCATCTTCGCGACAGCACCGTACCACGAGGCCCAGAACCCGTTGGATCGCCTGCTGGGCTATCTGGACTTTCGCGGCGCGATCCTCTCCGGCGAGCTGCCTGACTACACCTGCCTGCTCGGCGCCCTGGTACAGGAGACCTACGCAACTCACCCGGAGATCCGCGCTGCCTCCGAGCGTGCGTTATCGGCCCACACCGCAGAGCTGACGCGCGATGTCGAGGCCGCCAAGCAACTCTACGCACCCACCGCCCCGTGGAGCGCGCAGAGCGTGGGCAACTTCATCCAGGCCGTGCTTCAGGGCTCTTTCATCCTTGCCAAGGCAAAGCAGGGCCCCGAGGTGGTGCACGAAGACCTGGAACTTCTGCGCCGCACCCTGCGCGTTCTGTTTCAGCCGGACGAGCGCTTCGGCGCACAGGAGGAATCTCACCCACTGCCAACCGCGCCTGCCTCGCCAGAGGACGATTCCGAGCCGGAGGAGGAGAGCATCCTCCATCAAAGCCACTTCGTCGACTGACGGTTGTGACCTCAATGGGCGTGCGCATTCTAACTGCATTGCGCAACCCGCAGCCAGCCCCTTACTCCGCGAGTGCTGTACGTGCGGCTTCTAATACCAGTTCGACCTCGGCTGGGCCGTGGGCTGTGCTGACGAAGGCGGCCTCGAACTGGCTGGGCGGCAGCCAGACGCCGGCCTCCATCATTCTCCGGTGGAAGCGGGCAAAAGCTTTGCCGTCGGACTTTGCTGCTGACGCAAAATCCGTCACCGGATCGCCGGTGAAGAACCAGGTGAACATCGACCCCACTCGGTTTGTGGTCAACGACACGCCAGCTTTGCGCGCCAGCTCTGCAACTCCATCCGCAATGCTTTGCGTCACGCGTTCGAGCTGCGGATAGATCAGCCCCTCGTGCGCGATGAGGTGCTTGAGCGTCGCGATTCCGGCGGCCATGGCCAGCGGGTTTCCGCTGAGCGTTCCGGCCTGGTAGACGGGGCCGAGTGGCGCGAGGTGGTCCATCACGTCGGCGCGTCCTCCGAAGGCTGCGCAGGGCAGGCCGCCGCCCAGGATCTTGCCCAGCGTGGTGAGGTCGGGAGTTATCTTGAAGAGCTGCTGCGCGCCGCCGAGCGAGAGGCGGAAGCCCGTCATTACCTCGTCGAGAATGAGCAGTGCGCCCTGCTCGGTCGCGATCTTGCGCAGCCCTTCGAGGTAGCCCGGCGCGGGGGGAATCACGCCCGCGTTGCCGACGACAGGCTCGACCAGGATGCAGGCGATCTCGCTCGGATGCGCGGCGAACGCTGCCTCAACCGCCGCCAGATTGTTGTACGTCAGGGCCAGCGTGTGCTGCGCCGTCTCTGGCGGAACGCCCGCCGAGCCGGGGATTCCGAACGTCGCCACGCCCGAGCCAGCCTTGACCAGCAGCGCGTCGGCGTGGCCGTGGTAGCAGCCCTCGAACTTGATGATGAAGTTGCGCCCGGTAAAGCCTCGCGCCAGCCGGATCGCCGACATGGTGGCCTCGGTGCCGGAGTTGACGAAGCGCATCTTTTCGACCGAAGGAAAACAGCGGCGGACTAATTCTGCTAACGCCGCCTCGCCGGCGTGGGAGGCTCCAAAGCTCGCGCCGCGCCCGGCCGCCTCGCGGATGGCCTCCACCACCGGCGGGAACGCGTGGCCCAGGATCATGGGGCCCCAGGAGCCGAAGAGATCCACGTAGCGGTTGCCGTCCGCGTCGAAGAGAGTTGCGGCCTCGGCCCGCTCGATGAACGGCGGATCGCCGCCCACGGCGCGGAAGGCACGCACCGGCGAGTTGACCCCGCCGGGGAAGAACTCCTCCGCCCGGCGCGCGAGGTCGCGCGATTGCACCAGCGGCTTGGTCCTGCTGTCAGATCGCATCGATCCAGTATAGGAGAGCGCCTCGTCCGCCGCCGCCCGGCGCTCCCACTTTCTCGGCATCTGCCCGGAATTCACCTCGCGGCGGAACTTGTCTGCCGCATTTATCCTCATGCGCGGCTGATAGACTGGAGTTTCGCCACCTTGCGCGGCGAAGTGCGGCCCTGTAGACGGCAGCGTCCCAATCCGTTCGCACGCCTGCCGCAGCGGTGCGCATCGCAAGCTGGAACAGAGCAGGCCGGTTTGGCGCAGGCTGGCATGCAGCAAAAAAAGAGAACTCGAGTGACTGAAGTGTCTTCCAATCCGCCCGCCCCTCCCCTCGCAGACGAGCCTCTTGCAGGCCAACCGGACCAAGCCACACGCGTAGATGTTCCCCACGCAGAGCGCGCGGATGCGAAGCCCGCTGCGAAGGCCCGTGCCACCTACTCCGATGCCGGGGTTGACATCACCTCCGGCGACCGTGCCAAGCAGCGGATCAAGATGCTGGCGCGCAAGACATTCAACAAGCATGTGCTCTCGGAGATCGGCGGATTTGGCGGTCTGTTTGCGCTGGACCTGGAAAAATTTCCCCAGCCTGTGCTTGTCTCCAGCGCAGACGGAGTGGGGACCAAGCTGAAGGTTGCGTTTGAGCTGGGAATCCACCACACCATTGGCGCGGACCTGGTGAACCACTGCGTCAACGACATCGCCGTGCAGGGTGCGACGCCGCTCTTCTTCCTCGACTACCTGGCCACCGGCAAGCTGCGCGAACAGGATAGCGAGACGGTGGAGACCGTGGTGCGCGGGCTGTCAGAGGCGTGCAAGGCCAATGGATGCGCCCTGATCGGCGGCGAGACGGCGCAGATGCCCGGCTTCTACGCCGACGGCGAGTACGACCTGGCGGGTACGATTGTCGGCTGCGTCAACCGGCCGGACATCATTACCGGCGACAAGATCGAGGCGGGCGACGTGCTGATCGGGCTGCCCTCGAACGGGCTGCACACCAATGGCTACTCGCTGGCGCGCAAGCTGCTGTTCGAGGTTGCGGGATATGCGCCCGATCACTACGTCAACGAGCTGAAGGACAAGGTTGGCGCGGCGTTGATGAGGACGCATCGCAGCTATCTGGCGATCCTCAAAAAGCTGACCGGCGCGGGGATTGTGCACGGAATGGCGCACATCACCGGCGGAGGCATTACGGAAAACCTGCCAAGGATTCTGCCGCGCGGAACCGCTGCGGTCGTCGATCTGGCGAGCTGGACCGTACCGCCGATCTTCGAGCACCTGCGGGAGCTGGGCAACGTCGCCGAGGACGAGATGATGCGAACCTTCAACATGGGCATCGGCATGATTGTGGTGGTTCCAGCCGAAGACGTGAAGAAGGCCAAGGCAGTTCTGAACCGCGCCAACGAACGCTTCCACATCATCGGGCGGATCACCCGCGGCGACCGGCGCGTCAGCTACAACTAGCTTTCGTTACACGAGAAGCACTGCGGCCCTCACCCGCGCCCCATGCCGCGGTCCATGGCCTGGTTGGCGAGGCGGTCGGCGTCCTTGTTCTTGTGGCGCAGGGCGTGGGTGATCTCGAAGGCTTCGAGCTGCGCGATCTTTTTCCTGGCCTGGTCGTAGAGCGGGCGGAGGATCGGGCTCTTGACCTGGTACTTGCCCTGAATCTGCTTGACCATCAGCTCGGAGTCGGAGACGACGCGCAGGCGGCGGTGGCCGTTCTGTAGCGCGTAGTCGAGCGAGGCGAGCAGGCCGGAGTACTCGGCGAAGTTGTTGGTCTGGATTCCGAGGAACTCGGAGAGTTCGGCGAGGACAGAGCCGTCGGCGTTCTGAATGAATGCGCCGAAGCCGGACGGGCCGGGATTGCCGCGCGCGCCGCCGTCGCAGTGGGCGGAGATCCATTTTCCGGAGACAGGGCCGGAGGACGTGGCTGGGCGCATAACGGGGCGGGAGGCTGGGCGGGACTCGGGTTTGGAGGCTTGGGCGGGGAAGAGGCTGGGCTGGGTCGAGCTTGGAGGCATGGGTTGAGTCTACCCGGGTTTGTCGTTTGAAGTTCTCATTCGGCGGGGTAGAACGAGCAACGACGTAAAACAAACAACGACAAGAGCAAATACTGAGATTCTGGCTTCGCCAGAATGACGACT
>DAIRTY010000002.1:24096-32535 GCA_036803645.1 Acidobacteriaceae bacterium
TCGCCAGAATGACGACTTTCGCGGCGCTCACCTTTTCGTGGCGCTCACCTTTTCGTGGCGCTCACCTTTTGGCGGCGCGGCGGTCTATTGAAGTGACCCCTTACCTGGCTCCGGAGTCAGCGACGATGAATGCAGATGCGATGGGACTGGAAGGCGGGATTTCGCCTGTGCTTTCGGCGATGGTTGGCGGCGGCCGCGCACGAGGCGCGAACGCGCACAGCCCTGCGCTGCGCCTCTCCGCACTGTTGGACGCGGCAGCCCGTGTGGGCGCAACTCGCTCTGGGGCGATAGAATCGTCCCCAGCGATGGCGAAGGCGGCGCAGTCCGGGATTAAGACCGACAGGAACGGCGGCAAGCTGACCGAGGCGCAGTTGGAAGCGCGCGCCCTGCAGCGCACCGAGGACGACGACCTCATCCGCGAGGCGCAGCGCGGCGACCGCAGCGCCTTCGACTCGCTGGTGCGGCGTTACGACCAGCCCGTGCTGCGGCTTGCGCTGCACATGCTGAGCAACGAGCAGGACGCGCAAGACGTGCACCAGGAGGCGTTCCTGAAGGCATATCGCCACATCGGGAACTTTCGCTTCGAGTGCTCGTTCTACACATGGCTCTACCGGATTGTGACCAACCTATGCCTGGACCATCTGCGGCGGCGCAAGAGCCGTCGCGAGGACCCGTCCACGGTGCTGGACGCACGCGGCGACGAGATGGACCTGCTGTCGAACATCTCCGACACCCGCGCCATGGCCAACCCCGCGCGCGAGCTCGACCGCAAGCGCATGGGCGAGTGCATCCATGCGGCGCTGGACAAGCTGACGCCGCGCGAACGCACCGTCTTCGAGCTGAAGCACTACCAGGGACTACGGCTGCGCACCATCGGCGAGATGCTGAGCACCACCGAGGAGACAGCAAAGAACACACTCTTCCGCGCGACCCGCAAGCTGCGCGCCGAGCTGGCAGAGTTGAGGGGATAGGCACGAGGTCAAGGTTCGAGGTTCGAGTTGTAAATGCAAACGGTTGGGCAGACGGGCTGATTATATAGACCCGAAGAAGGCATTTTGAAGAGGCAGTTCCTTGAGGCCGGTTGAGGTAGAGCGATGAAGTGCGAAAAGGCGCAGCAAAATATAGTTCTTGTCACCTACGGCGAGCTGCCGGATGAGCAGATGGCCTCGCTGGAGGAGCATCTGGCGGGCTGCGAGACGTGCAGCCGCGAGCTGCAGGCGCAACTTGTCCTGCACGAGGCGCTGGCCTTGAACCCCGTGGCCGATCCCTCGCCAAATCTGCTGGCGAGCGCGCGCATGAGGCTGGACGAGGCGCTGGACACGATTCCACCGCATGGCTTGCTGACCAGCCTGCGCAGCAACCTGTTTGGCTGGCTAGGGTATATGCAGAGCGCGCCGGGGCTGATGACACTGCTGGTGGGCGCGGGATTGAGTGTGGGATTTTTGAGCGGCATCTCCACCCTTCGCTACCAGGTGGCGCACCAGCCCAGGCTGCCGTCGCCGGTGGTGCTGAGCAACACGACCAACGGGACGATCGCAAACGTCAGCGGGATTGTGCAGACTCCCAACTCGGCGATCGTTCAGGTGACGTACAACCGCGTGGTGCCGGAGACGGTGCAGGGTTCGCTGGACGACCCGCAGATTCGACAGTTGCTGCTGATTGGAACCAAGTCCGCCGCGACCAACGGGGTGCGGACCGATTCGGTGGCGCTGCTGGCCAACGAGTGCCGCGCCGGACGGCAATGCTTGGGTGAGCAGGACGGCGGCGGGATTCGCGGCGCGCTGCTGGTGAGCCTGCGCTACGACAAGAGTCCCGCCGTGCGGCTGAATGCGCTGGATGGGTTGCAGCCCTACGTCGTCGAGGACCAGCGTGTCCGCGACGCGGTGCTGGAGGCCCTGATGCACGATGCCAGCCCGCAGGTGCGCACACGCGCCATCAGCCTGCTGCAGCCGGTCGAGTCGGACTCCAGCGTGCGCAAGGTGATGCGCACCGTCTCCACCACGGACGAGAATCCGTACATCCGCAATGTCAGCACGCACGCGCTGGCGGGAACGGCTGACATACAGTAGGCGCGAGGTTCGAGGTTCGAGGCAATCAGGCGATGAAGAGGGCACTGGGATACGCGCTGGTACTGCTGGCGGTTTGGGCTGCGGCAACCCGGTGCGCCCGTGCCAGCAGTGCGGGTGCGCCTCCCGCGCGCGTCGCTCAGGGCTATCTGGGCGTCGATGTGCGCGACGTGGCCGAGGACCAGCTTGCGGCGCTGAAGCTGAAGGAGGCGCGCGGAGCGGAGATCGTCCTGGTGGACCACGACGCTCCGGCCGGCAAGGTGGGCCTGCGCGAGCACGACGTCATTCTGCGCATGAACGGCCAGTCTATCGAGGGAGCAGAGCAGCTCCGCCGGATGCTGCGCGAGTCGCCGCCGGGAACGCCGCTCACGCTCCTCGTCAGCCGCGACGGGCAGCGGAGCACCGTGACCACGCAGACCGCCAACCGCGACGAGGTCGAACGCCAGGCGTGGCAGCAGCCCCTCACCGTCCCCGAGCCGCTGCCGCCCGCTGAGATCGATGGCAGCATCTACTTCGCCGCTCCGTCCTCCCCCACTCAATCCGTGCGCGGCAACAGCTTCCTCGGTCCCCTGCTGATGAACCCCTCCTACACCGGCGCCATGCTGGAGACGATGAGCGCGCAGCTCGCAGAGTACTTTGGCGTGTCCGGCGGCACTGGCCTTCTGGTGCGCAGCGTGGAAACCAACTCGCCCGCGGCGCTTGCCGGAATGCGCGCCGGCGACGTGGTGGTGCGGGCCAACGCGAAGGCAGTAGCCAGCTCCGCCGACTGGACTCGCGCGATCAAGGACAGCCACGGACGTCCCCTCGCCGTCGTGGTGCTGCGCGACAAGAAGGAGCAGACCCTCACCCTCACTCCAGACAGCAAGCGGCGCTCCAGCCTGGAGCAGCCCTCGCAGGACTCCGAGCGCGCGGTTCTGGCCCCGATAGGATTCTTCTGGCTACCGCTCCCTTAGCCGGCGATAGCGAACGATGTCGCCGCAATCGGTCGCGGATACACTGGGGTTGAGGGACTGAATCATGAGGCGCCACGCCACACTCGCGCTCACCTGTATTCTCTGGGCAATTCCGGCGACGCTCTCAGACGCGCAGTCTCCGGCACAGGCTGAATCTGCGCCGACGCAGGTTCCCGACGCCGCGCAGGCCTCCACCCTCACCACCCGCTCCACCCTGGTTCTGGTTCCCGCGCTGGTCCGCAACAAGGCCCACGCGCTCGTCTTCACGCTGAAGGCCGACGACTTCGCGCTCACCGACGACGGCATCCCGCAGAAGCTGACGATGGAACAGGACACCGGAGGCGAACCTCTTGCGCTGGTCATCGACATCGAGGGCGGAGGCGCGGGCGTCGATCAGCTGGACAAGTACCGTGCGCTGGCTCCCATGCTCAGCTCCGTCGTCGGAGGCGTACCCCATAAGATCGCCGTCGTTGGCTTCGACAGCTCGCCGGTGCTGGTCGAGGACTTCACGCCAGACAACGACCGCGCCGCACACGCCATCAACGCGCTTATCGCCGACGACAGCGGAGACAACGGGGCTGCCATTCTCGACTCGCTGGGCTTTTCGCTCGACCTGCTGCGCAAGCAGCCCACCCAGTATCGCCGCGCCATCCTGCTGGTCAGCGAGACGAACGACCACGGCAGCAAGCTGCGGCTGGACGAGGCGCTGCGCGAGATCAGCGACACCAACACCGCCATCTACAGCATCGGGTTCTCCAGCGGCATGGACGAGTTGAAGAACGGCTCCGCCAACGCTCTTGGCAGCTCAACCCCCGGCCCGGCCCACGGCTGCATGAGCCGCGACCCCAACGACCCCAACGTCGATCTGAGTAAAAGCCCCGCTGAGCAGGCATACGGCTGCCTGGAGCTGCTGGCGCCTCCGCTGGCTCTGGCCAAGGCAGCCGTGATCGCCATCTTCGAGGGTCTGCAGAAAAATATTCCCGAGACCGTCGCGCGGCTGACCGGCGGCGAGTACTTCAAGCTGGGCAGCGAGAAGAACCTGGAACGCGACCTCGCCACCATCTCCAACCACATCCCCAACCGCTACATTCTGAGCTTCCAGCCGCAGTCGCCCCACCCCGGTCTGCACGCCATCACGCTGCGCCTGCCCAACTACGCCAACCTGGCCGTGACCGCGCGCGGCAGCTACTGGGCCGACAGTGAAGCTCCGCCTGCGAAATAAAACCAATGCAGGTCAGATTCTGGAGTTGATTGCATCTATACCCCCCTCCCCCCCCTTTTTACGTGCTTCCTAAAGTCTCTGTAAACAAAGAGATGTGACTTTGAGCATGCAAAGGTCAGAATCCAGGCTACTTACAGCTATCAATAAGAAAATAAATGGTTTCCTCCGTGCTTTAGTTCCGGGCATGAAAAACCCCGGCGCGCTGCCGGGGTTTCCCTTGTTTTCTTAACTACTTCTATTTTACAGGATGGGGCATAACTACTATGCCACTTGCGGGGAAGTTTTTTCTCTTTTGTTTTCTATTGGTTGAGGTGATTTTGGAGGGTCGATGGGCTTGACACGCGGATTTGCTGGGGTTTGTAGGGGTGTACGAGGCGTTTTTTCATTAGAGTAGTGAGCTTTGAGCTGTGGGCTATGAGCGGAGGGTCTGGTGAGAAAGGGGTGGCGCGGGTGTCGGGATGACGCCGCTTACGCCTTGCGCTCGGTCAACGCGGTGCGCATGGCGGTGCTGTCGTTCCAGGCCAGGCGCAGGCCGCTGGAGAGCGGAGCGGCACCCAGCAGGCGCACGAAGGCAAGCACCGCGCTCAGGTAGACGGGCGCGCGGCCACCGCGCCAAAGCTCCGAGAGCTGTCGCGAGTTCCCCTCCGCGTCGGGGTGGAAGACGCGATCGTCCCAGCGTTGCGAGCCCTCGGGGAAGTCGGGGTAGTTGCGGATGGCGGCCAGCGTGGAGTTGAGGATGCGGTGCTTCCACGGCTCGGCGTACTGCGGCATGAATAGGACGTGGCTCTGGCGGTCGCGGCGAACCTCATGCACAAACTCTGTGAAGCTGCGCGCGCGCGTCAGGTTGAGGTTGGCGTTGGGCTCCACGCCGTGCCGGTCGCCTCCGCTGATGAGTACCTGGTTCCACTGCGCGGCCAGTTTGGCGACCTCGCGGTTTTCGTCCCAGTTGCGCAGGCCGTTCAACTCGACGGCGTGGCAGAACTGGCCGTAGACGGCGAGGAAATCATTCACCAGAAGGCGGTGCTTCGCGTCGCCGATGCGGTAGAGGTCCCACAGCGGATGGTTGAAGACGATCAGCGCGCCGGGGAGTTCGTCCAGCTCCGCGAGCATCTCGGTGAGCAGCTTTGCCGGTCGCTCGGCCACCGGGATGGCCGTGAACTCCTCCATGCGCCGCATCCACTGCGCTCCGGTTGCGCTGGGCAGGTTGTGGATGCCGAGGTGGAAGGAGGTCGCGCCATACGGCACCGTCCACTCCAGCGAGACGGGGATCTGCCGCGCGGACGCGAGCGAGCGCAGCAGCATGGGCGCCTGGATGTCGTCGTGGTCGGTGAGCGAGACCATCGCCGGAAGCTGCAGCTTGTCCTCGATCTGCGTGCGCTCGAGGTCGAAGGCGAGGCGTGGGGTGAGAGGCGGGGTCCAGTAGCTGCGCGCGTAGTCCGGCCGGATGCCGCTGGTCCTGAGGCAGCGGCGCTCCGCCCAGCGCATCAGCGGCTGCAGCACTCCCCAGTCGTTGGAGAGTTCCGCGATAAAGTCCAGCGTCTCCTTGGACTGGTTGGTGTGGCTGTGCAGCGAGACTCCAGCGGTGAATCCCGCGGCGGCTTTCGGCTCGCGCCATAGGTAGGAGACGCTCTGGCTCATGGTGGTGCCTCCGGCTTTCCTGCACCTCCAGTCTCCTGAAACCATGTGAAAAGAAGATGACTGCACCGAGAATTGTGCGCGAAGCTGTACCAAAGTGGGCACGGGGTTGCAGAGCGTGATTCATAGGCACACGCCTTGTCCTTCTTGATTCCGTGCAGGATAAGCTGAAAAACTACCGCGTCTTGGCGATGTCCGGCCCCAGCAGCTCCTGCGCGCTGGGTGCGGGAGTCTCCGGCACGCCGACACCCGGAAGCGCGTGTTCGCGCTCGAAGGCGGCCTCATGTTCCAGGTCGACGGTCAGGTTCGCCTTCAGCAGCGCGAATGCCTCCTGCGGCGAGTCCACAAACTGGAAGAGATCGCGGTCCTTCATCGCGATGGCTCCCTTCTCCGCGAGAATGTCGAGGTTGAGGACACTCTTCCAGTAGCTCGGCCCATAGATGAGCACGGTGATCTTCTTGGCCAGCTTCTGCGTCTGCGCCAGGGTCAACAGCTCGAACATCTCGTCCAGCGTGCCAAATCCGCCGGGAAAGACCACCAGCGCCTTGGCCAGGTAGGCGAACCAGAACTTGCGCATGAAGAAGTAGTGGAACTCGAAATGGAGGTTCTTCGAGATGTACGGGTTCGGTCCTTGCTCGGACGGGAGGCGGATGTTGAGGCCAATCGTCTTCCCGCCCGCCTCGTGCGCACCGCGGTTGGCCGCTTCCATGATGCCCGGCCCCCCGCCCGAGCAGACGACGAACCGGTGATAGGGACACTCGAGCGTCCTGGTCCACGCGGTGAGGAGGCGTGCGAGCGTGCGGGCGTCCTCGTAGTAGCGCGACCAGTCGAGCGCCCGTTGCGCCTGCGCCACGAGCGCTTCTCCGGCGGGTTCTGCGCCCTGGCGCGCGAGCGCGACAAGGCCGCGTTCCGCCCGCTCCCGGCTGGCCACCCGTGCCGACCCGAAGAAGACCACCGTGTCCTGGATCTTCTCGCGCCGGAAACGACCGAGCGGCTCGAGGTACTCAGAGAGGATGCGCATCGGCCGTCCTTCCTCGGTCTCGAGGAATTCGTGGTTCAGATACGCCAGCGGCTGGTTGTTCATAAATCTACGCTAGCAAATTCAACGCCGCGGCCGAGCGTCGTCTACACGTAGGCCCGGAGATCCCACGCGCCTCGACCATGTTCGAGGTATCCCTTGAGCGTGTCGAGCGAGGCCGGCCAGCCGCCGCCGACCACCTCGTAGTACCGCATCCACCGCGGGCTGTCATCCAGCCCTCTCTGCACCACGCGAAGCAGCGTGGCGAGCGGCGCGGACAGGCGGCCCGCGGGTCGATCAGTCGGCGTGCACGTCACTTCCATCGCCATCGGGCCGATTGGGTCCCCCTCGGGCGGCAGCCAGTAGGCGTCGGCGACGAAGAATCCCCGGCCAGGCTGCACGTCGATCACCGTGCCGTGAAAGACACCGCCCAGCCGGCCCAGCACGTCGTCGGCAACCTCCGAGTCGCCCCATTCGAGCGCGTAGACGCCCAAGGGACGAGGGGTGGCGATGGCGGTCGCCACGTCCCACCAGGCCGCGAGCGCGGACGGCTCGAAGAACGCGGCGAGGACGCGGGTGGGCGTGGACTCGATGCGAATCGAATAGTCGAAGCCGATTTGGCTGCGCGTCGGCATGCCTATCCCCTGGCGGTGATCGTCTCCAACCCGTGAGCGTGAGGCCCCTGCTCGCTGCGGCGCAGCAGGAACGCGAACAGCAGGCCGACGAACCCCAGGCACGAGAACATCCACATGCCGGGAGCATACCCTGCCGGGTTGGCCGCGCTGGCGGCCCAGTGGTCGTTCGACCAGCCGATCAGCAGGTTGAACCCGAACAGCCCGATGTTCTGGATCATCGTCATCAGGCCGTACGCGGTGCCAAGCTTCTCTTCGCCGACAACGTACGCGACCGACGGCCACATGACGGCCGGGATCATCGAGAACGCGATGCCCATTAGGGCCATCGGCACGTAGAGCGAGATGCTCGTGTAGGCCATGATGAGGTAGACCGGGATCAACAGCAGCGACCCGACCATCATGAACAGCGAGCGACGGCCGACGCGGTCCACGACCGCGCCGAAAGCAGGCGTCCCGATCATCGCGAACAGCGTCAGCATGCTCGACAGGAAGCCGGCCGTTTCGCGGCTCGCGCCGTGCGCCTCGATGAAGAACTTCACCGCGAACGTCTGGAACGGAAAAATTCCGGAGTAGAACGTGATGCAGAGGGCGACGATGAACCAGTAGGATGTGCCGAAATTGAAGATCTGCTTGAGGTCCACCTTGTCGGTCTGGCCTGCCGCGCCCAGCTCGTACCGCTGCTCCGCCTGCGCCTCGAGCAACCAGTAGAGAATGCCGCCCACCACGCAGAAACTGCCGAATCCGACGGAGATGACCAGCGGCCACTGCCAGTTGGAATACGATGAGGCCGCCCAGCTTGGCGTGAAGTGGAACGGCGGCGAAAACGGCGTCAAGTGGGCGGTCGTCGATGAGACGCAATTCCGCTCGCTGATGGAGCTGGGTTCCGCCAACGATCGCTTCGAGAACGCCG
>DAIRTY010000003.1:0-3517 GCA_036803645.1 Acidobacteriaceae bacterium
CCGGGAGCGAAGGCCGTGAAGGTATCGACTTCGCCTGGAAGCGATGATGAGCCGGGGTATTCGCCGGATGGGAGGTGGCTGGCGTTTCGGTCGCAGAAGCAGGCGGGGTTTGAGTCGGATAAGTTTCGGTTGATGCTCTACGACCGGGAGAAGAAGACGATCAAGGACGTGATGCCGGAATTTGATAACTGGGTGGATGAGTTTACATGGATACCGGAATCGGATTCAATCTTTTATGTGACGGGGGAAGATGGCGAAGAAAATGTCGACTCCGTTGAAGTGATGAGGAATGGTGTCGCAGGCACTCATTCTGTGTTTTTGGACGGCGAGGGCGACTTCAGTGACGTCCATGTGCTTCCCAATGCATGGATACACGACACGGGAATATTCCTTGTTGCAACTCGAATGACGGTGGAGGGCCCCTCGGAGATCATCAAACTTCCCGAGATGCGCAAGCCCGGATCCTCTACTGAGTTGAGTGGTGAGGAAGCAATCACTCATGTGAACGACTCACTCATCAGTCAGCTCGATCTGCCGAAGATGGAGTCGTTTTGGTTCGAGGGCGCTGAAGGAACCCAGGTCGAAGGATTTCTCATTAGGCCACCGGGGTTTGATCCGGCGAAGAAGTATCCGGTGAAGTTTGTGATGCATGGGGGGCCGCAGACGGCGCTGGGGGACTCGTGGAGCTATCGGTGGAACTGGGAGTTGCTGGCGGCTGATGGCTATGTGGTGGTGGGCATCAATCGGCGCGGGTCGACGGGGTATGGGCAGAAGTTTGTGGATGAGGTGAGCGGCGACTGGGGCGGGCGGGCGTACGAGGACCTGATGAAGGGGCTGGACTATGCCGAGGCGACGTATCCCTTCCTCGACAAGACGCGGGAATGCGCGCTGGGCGCGAGCTATGGCGGCTTTATGGCCGACTGGATGCTGACCCATACCAACCGCTTCAAGTGCATCGTTACGCACGACGGGATGGTGGACCCGGTGAGCGCCTACGGGACAACCGAGGAGATGTGGTTCAACGAGTGGGAGTTCAGAAGGCCGGAGGATTTTCCGAAGGGGTGGGATGGGTTCAGTGCCAGTTACAATCCGATGGCTGGGATAAAAGCAGATTCCTCCGCTGCGCTACGGAATGACAAACAGGGGGGGGGACATGCGGCGGAGCCGTGGAGGTATCAGTCGCTGGCGGCGGACCAGGACCCGTTCCGAAAGTGGTCGGCTCTGCGGTCGATTGAGAATGCCAAGACGCCTACGCTGATTATTCATTCGCAGAAGGACTATCGGCTGGATGTGTCGCAGGGGTTCGAGCTGTACACGGCGCTCGAGCGGCGCGGCGTGCCTGCGCGGTTCCTCTACTTCCCGGACGAGGGGCACTGGGTGCTGAAGCCGCAGAACTCGCAGCTTTGGTATGAGACGGTGGCGGATTGGTGCGACCGCTGGACGAAGAGCGGGAAGTACGCGGAGAAGTAAGGTGGAGCTTGTTGGGAGAAAGGTTCGGAATGTCGTGAATGGGCGTAGAGCGTCGGGGTCCTTCGCGCTCGAAAAACGCGCTCAGGATGACAACCGGTGATGGGGAGGGTTGAAGGTGGCGTTCAAGCGGGCGAAGCGGCGGGAGCCGGTGGGCGAGGCGGGCTTGATGGAGTATGCCGTGCGAATGCTGGCGTCGCAGATGCGCAGCGAGCGCGAGCTGCGGCGGCTGATGAAGCGGCGCGCCATGGAGGGAGACGAGGGCGAGCAAGCGATGGACGCGGTGGTCGCCCGGCTGAAGGAGCTGAATTACCTGAGCGACGCGCGCTTTGCGGCGGAGTACACGCGGCTGCGCAAGGAGGGCGAGAAGTTCGGGCGGCGGCGGGTGCAGCAGGACCTGGCAGCCAAGGGCGTGGCGCCGGAGACGGTGGGCGCGGCGGTGAGCGCGGCGTATGAGGGCGTGGATGAAGTCGCGCTGGCGCGGGAGTACATCGCGCGGAAGAGGATGAAGCAGCCGGAGGGGGAGAAGGCCAAGCAGGAGTCGGCGAGGGTGATGGGGCGGCTGCTGAGGGCGGGATTTTCGGCGGGGACGGTGTACAAGGTGCTGCGGGAGTGGGGCGTGGAGGTGGAGGAGGTGGATGTGGTCGGCGATGCGGAGTAGCGGGGGGACCGCAAGAAGCAGATCCCTCCGCTCCGCTACGGAATGACAGACAAATCAGACGGAGCGCAGGACGCGGACGGGGAAGAGGAAGATGGCGGTGACAAGCGCGAAGACTCCGGTGACCGCGATGCCGACGATGCGGAAAGGGAGGCAGACGAGCCAGATGAACGGATAGAGGATGAGCGTCAGCAGGGCGAGCGGCCAGCAGAGAACGAGGAGGATGCAGAAGAGGAGGAGTTTGATCATGGGGAGGCGCTCCTTTCGCGGGCAGGAATTTGCCGTCGGAGTTAGATACGGATGAGGAGCGGGAGAAGTTCCCGAAGTGTGAGGGGTGCGGATGGGGCGAGTGAACGTCGAACGAGTGGTGGCGGTGGACTGGTCGGGCGACCGCAGCGCGGCTGGGCAGCGGCGGAAGATCTGGGCTGGGGTGTGGACGATGAATCCCACCCACCCCACCCCAGCGAGCAATGTTCGCTCGCCGGGGACCCCGGACCCCACCCCAGCGAGCAATGTTCGCTCGCCGGGAACCCCGGACCCCACCCCAGCGAGCAATGTTCGCTCGCCGGGGACCCCGGATCGCGATAGAACCGCGATGGATGGGGCACCCGGCGCGGGGAAGGTAGATGGTGGGCGCGTTAGCCTGGAGGGCGGGCGGACGCGGGCGGAGGTTGGGGAGTGGCTGATCGCGATGGCGCGCCAGACGCCGCGGATGGTGGTGGGGCTGGATTTCTGCTTCAGCTTTCCGGCGTGGTTCGTGCGCGGCGAGATGGGATGCGCGGACGGGCCGGCGTTCTGGGAGTTGGTGGACGACGGGCTGGGGGAGCGGTGGTTGGCGGCGGAGTGCGCGGACAGGCGGTTCTGGGGGAAACATCCCAAGCCGGCGGAGTTTTGCGGCGACGGGCTGCACCGGATGCTGCGGGCGACGGATATCGACTGCAAGCTGGCGGCACGGATTCCCGAGGCCGAGCGCGCGGAGAGAGTGCGCGGGATTGGGCCGAAGAGCGTATTCCAGATCGGCGGGGCGGGCAGCGTGGGGACGGCGTCGCTGCGCGGAATGCCGGTGCTGAGGCGGCTGAGGAAGGCGGGCTTCCGGGTGTGGCCGTTCGACCGGGCTGGGCTGCCGATGGTAGTGGAGATGTATACGCGACTGAATACGGGGCCGGTGCGGAAGTCGAATGCGGCGGCGCGGGCGGAGTATCTGCGGAAGAAGCGCAGGGAGGATGCGGCCTATGCGGCGCTGCCACGCGGCGTGATGGAGCGGGCGCGCGGCGGCGAGGACGCCTTCGATGCGCTGGTGAGCTGCATGGCGATGACGGCGCGGCGCGGGGAGTTTGCCGGGTTGGCGATGCCCTTGGACCCGGAGTATAAGGTGGAGGGTTGGACGTGGGC
>DAIRTY010000003.1:3617-11781 GCA_036803645.1 Acidobacteriaceae bacterium
CCGGGAGTGGGAAGCGGCGAAGTGAAAGGCGGAGATTGATGAAGGCGAATGTGATTACGCTGGTGGTTATTGTGGTGATGACGGTGTGGCTGGCGGCGCAAGCGGGGAGTGTTGCGTGGACGCCGGTGAAGGGAGTGGGCGGAGTGATGGCGGCGGCAGGGGTGGTGTTGTTGATTGTGGCGCGGCTGCAGTTGGGCGCGGCGTTCTCGGTTCAGGCGAAGGCGAGGAAGCTGGTGACGACGGGGCTTTACTCGCGGATTCGCAATCCGATCTATGTGTTCAGCGCGATGTTTCTGTTGGGGGTCGTGATTGTGTTGGAGCGCTGGCTTCTGCTGTTGCCGATAGCGGCGCTGGTTCCGTTGCAGGTTGTTCGGGCGCGGAGGGAGGCGCGGGTTCTGGCTGCGGCGTTTGGGGAGGAGTACGCGCGGTACAAGGCGGGGACGTGGTTTTAGCGAAGATCAACCGCACTCTGCGGTTTGCTACACGGTATTTCTCAATCGTGCGTGGTTTCGCCGATATACTAACGCTATCGGCGGCAATTAGATCGGATCGGCATGAGTGAGACGACGGGGACGAAGGTGAGTTTCTCGCGGCGGTTGCGGGCGCATCTGGCGATTGCTCGGCTGGACCACTCGATCAAGAACCTGTTTGTGCTGCCTGGAATTATTGTTCCGCTGAGCATCTATCCACGGCTGCTGACCTGGCGGCTGGCGGAGACGCTGGTGTGGGCGTTTGTGGCGATTACGCTGGTGGCGTGCAGCAACTATGTGCTGAACGAGATGCTGGATGCGCCGTTCGATCGACTGCATCCGACCAAGAAGAACCGGCCGGCGGCGCTTGGGCTGGTCAACATTCCCGCGGCTTACGCGCAGTGGATTCTGATGATGGTGGCGGGCGTGGCGATTGGATGGGCGATCTCGCGACCGTTTGCAATTACGGCGCTGGCTCTATGGCTGATGGGATGCGCGTACAACATCAAGCCGCTGCGCACCAAGGACGTGCCGTACCTGGATGTGTTGACCGAGAGCGTGAACAATCCGCTGCGCATGCTGCTTGGGTGGACCGCGGTAGCGGCGTGGCTGGTGCCGCCGCTGAGCCTTCTGATGTGCTACTGGATGATCGGGTGCTACTTCATGGCGCTGAAGCGATTCAGCGAGCTGCGGGAGATTGGCGACAGGGGCGTGGCGGGGGCGTATCGCGCGAGCTTCAAGCGGTATACGCCGGAGTCGCTGCTGGTGAGCGTGGTCTTCTATGCCTCGACGGCGATGCTGTTCTTCGGGGCGTTCGTGATCCGCTACCGGATCGAGTTGCTGCTGGCGTTCCCGCTGGTGGCGCTGGTGATGGCGATCTACTTCAAGCTCGCGTTCGAGCACAATAGCGCGGTGCAGAACCCGGAGAAGCTGTATCGCGAGCCGGGGCTGATGCTGTGGTTTACGGCGACCGTGGTGGTGATGGTGGTACTGCTGTTTGTGCGGCTGCCGTGGCTGGAGAATATTTTCATGCCGACGATTCCGGTGGTGCAGCCGACGAGCGGGACGGCGGTTCTGCCGCTCACGACGGTGAGGCTGTCGTGAATGGAGCACCCGGCAACGGCGGGCGAGGTCTGATGCCGGACTCGGCGATGGGTCCGGGAATCGCAGAGTGCAGGCTGGCGCGCGTGCTGGCGGTGGTGTTTGTGCTGCTGACGGCGGCGCTGGGGCTGGCGTGGTCGCATCACAAGCTGATGTCGCAGGATGAGATGTACGCGTTCCAGACGTATAGCGTGGGGTCGGTGGGTGAACTGGTGCATGTGCAGCGGACTTGGCCGATCTCGCTGGACCCGCTGCTCTATCCCCTGCTGGCCCATGCGGGGATGAAGGCGTTTGGGGCGGGTGCGTTCGCGCTGCGGCTGCCTGCCCTGTTGGGATTTTTGCTGATGCAGGTCTGTCTGTTTTTCTTCGTGCGGAGGCTGGCGGGGGAGCGCGCGGGGTTGGTGGCGGCGGCGTTTCCCGCGTTGACTGCGACGCTCTATTACTCGGCGGAGGGACGGCCATATGGGCTGATGCTGGGGCTGTATGCGCTGGCGCTGTTGAGCTGGCAGGCAGCAACGAGGGAACAGGGAACAGGGAGCAGGCGACGGAAGTGGGCGCTGGCGGGGCTGGCACTGGCAATTGCGGCGACGATCAATGCGCACTACTTCGGGATTCTTCTGCTGGTTCCGGTATGCGCGGCGGAGGGGTTTCGCAGCTTGCAGCAACGGCGGACGGATTGGCCGGTGATGGCGGCGATCTACGTGGGGATGGCGGGGTTCGCGGCAACGATGCCATTTCTGAAGGCTGCGGGCGAGTTCCGCAAAAACTATTACAACTCGGGGTGGGTGGGGCTGCACGATATTACGCGTGCCTACCGCTCGATCTTCGTGGAATACACGCGGATGAGCATGAGCGCACAGCACGTGTGGATGGCGATGCTGGTGGCGTTTGCGGCGGCACTGGCGTGGGGCTGCGTGCGGCAGATCTTCGGGCGTGGGCGCGAGACGCGGATTCCGGCGGCGGAGTGGGTGCTGCTGTTGACTCTGGCGGCGCTTCCCTTCTGCGGTTACCTGCTGGCGCGGTATGTGACCCACTCCATCGAGGTGCGCTATGTGCTGGGCGCGGTGGTGGCGATCAGCGCGATGCTGGCGGTTTCGATCAGTCCGTGGCTGCGGCGCGATGGTGTATTTGCGGCGGTGATGGTGGTGCTGGGCGTGGCGATTGTGGGTGCGGGCGCGGCGCGGATTCACGCGGAGCAGCGCAAAACAGCAGTAAGGCTGGCGTCGCTGGTGCTGCCGGCGGAGGTGAAGGCGGCGCTCGACGCGAACCCGGATGGGCGGCTGTATGTGCAGGACATGGGCGCGTTCGAGGAGGACCACACTTACGAGCCGGACGCGGATGTGCGAGCGCGCATGACGCTGGTGTACTCCCGCGCGGAGGAGTTGCGCTGGAACCGGCACGACACGATGGCTCTGACGGCGATGCACATGCAGCATTTCACGGGACTGCCAATTGTTGCGTATGAAGACCTGCGGACACAGCCTGGGGAACATGTGTTTCTGCTGTTCCACACGGGATGGGACTGGACGGACCAGGCGTTTGCGGCGGATGGCGCGAGGGTGAGGCCGGTGGGACATGCAATGGGCGGGGACGTGGCGGCGGGGCGATTTAAACGGGGCGAATGAAAGAGACACTGCCATGGGCGATGGTATGGCTTCGGGTGGCACTTTGCCCGGTGATTGCGCTGGGTGCGCAATTCGGTTGGGATGGCAAGTGGCTTGGGCTTATCGTGCTGGTTGCGCTTGTCGATGACATCTACGATGGCGTGCTGGCTCGGCGTTGGGGTTGCGCGACGGAGCGGTTGCGGAGGGCGGATTCGGCGGCGGACACGGTGTTTTATCTCGGTGTTGCGGCAGCTCTGTGGCTGCGTGACGAGCAGTTATTGCGCGAGAATTGGAAGCTGCTGGCAACCCTGGGTTCGCTGGAGGTATTGCGATATGGGCTTGATTGGCTGAAGTATGGCAGGGCTGCGAGCTACCACTCGTACCTGGCTAAGAGTTGGGGGCTGGTGATGGGCGTGGCGGTGATTGGGGCGTTGAGCTTTGGCGGGCCGCGGTGGCTGGTCTGGGCGTCGTTGACGATCGGGATTGCATCTGACGCGGAAGGGTTGGCGATGAGCCTTATGCTGCCACGTTGGCGGAACGATGTGAAGACGCTGTCAACTGCCTGGAAGCTGCGCGGGGAGATGCTGGAGCAGCAGTCAGCGAAGTCAGGACCGATCCGCTGATAAACTTGTAGACCTATGGAAACCAGGTCTGGAAGCCAGATTCGCGAAGATTATCTGCGGTATTTTGAGGGCAAGGTCTCGGCTGCCACGGGGCAGGGACACCGGCGCGTTCACTCGTCGTCGCTGGTGCCGGCCAACGACCCGACACTGCTGTTTACCAACGCCGGGATGAACCAGTTCAAGGACGTCTTTCTGGGCGCGGAGCGGCGCGAGTACTCGCGGGCTACGACTTCGCAGAAGTGCGTGCGCGCGGGCGGAAAACACAACGACCTGGAGAACGTCGGATTCACGCGGCGACACCATACATTTTTCGAGATGCTGGGGAACTTCTCGTTTGGCGACTACTTCAAGCGCGATGCGATTGCGTACGCGTGGGAGCTGCTGACGAGCAAGGAGTGGTTCGGGCTCGATCCGGCGAAGCTATACATCACCATCTTCGAGGGCGACGCTGCGGTGCCGCGCGACGACGAGGCCTATGGGTTCTGGCGCGAGGTGGGCGTACCGGCGGAGCGCATCTTCACCATGAGCGCGAAGGACAACTTCTGGGCGATGGGCGATACGGGGCCATGCGGGCCGTGCTCGGAGATCTACTTCGATATGGGAGTTGAGGCTTCGCTGTCGGGCAAGGACCTGCCATTCCCGCAGGACGAAGAGCGGTACGTGGAGATCTGGAACTTGGTGTTCATGCAGTTCGACCGCGGATCGGATGGCGTGTTGACTCCGCTGCCCAAGCCTTCGATCGATACGGGCATGGGCTTGGAGCGGGTGGCGGCGGTGATGCAGGGGGTGCTGTCGAACTTCGAGACGGATCTGTTTGTGCCGCTGATCAAGCGGGCGAAAGAGCTGGTTAGCGAGTCAGCGAGTCAGCAAGTCAGCGGGTTGGCCGCGAACGATGAGAAGAGTGCGGCTTCATTGCGGATTATTGCCGACCATGCGCGGGCAGCTACGTTCCTGATCGGTGACGGGGTGGTTCCGGCGAACGAGGGGCGCGGGTATGTGCTGCGCAAGATTCTGCGGCGCGGGATTCGCCATGGGCGGCTGTTGGGGCAGGAAAAGCCATTCATGCATGAGATGGTCTTCGCGGTGCGCGACGAGATGCAGGTGGCTTATCCCGAGTTGAAGGAGAGTGCGGAGCGGGTGAGTAAGGTGGTACTAGCAGAGGAACAACAGTTCGCACGAACTCTGGAGTTGGGTTTGCGTCAGATGAACGAAGAGACGCTGCGTTCCGGCGAGCAAGCCTTCCATCTATACGAGACGTTCGGGATGCCGCTGGATTTCATGGTCGATGCGGCGCGGGATGCGGGGATCGCGTTTGACATGGAGGGGTTCGAGAAGGCGAAGGAGGAGGAGCAGGCGCGGGCGCGGGCGAGTTGGAAGGGTGGGTCGCAGAAGACGGCTTCGCCGGTATATCGCGAGCTGGCGAAGACGAAGTTTGCGGGCTACTCTGCGCTGCGCGTGGATGGGGCGCGGGTGTTGGCGCTGATGAAGGATGGTGTGGGCGTGGCGGAGCTGCGCGCGGGCGAGGCTGGCGAGGTGGTGCTGGACGCGACGAGCTTCTATGCGGACTCCGGCGGGCAGGTGGGCGATGTGGGCTGGCTGATGGGCGCGGGGCACTCGACCGTGGTCGCCGATGTGAGTGGTGCGTCGAAGCCGGTGCAGGGAGTTTGGGCGCATCGCGTGGTCGCGCGGGAACGGATTGCGGTGGGCGATGTGGTGGATACCGTTGTAGACGGCGAAGTTCGCTCGGCCATCACGCGCAACCATACGGGGACGCATCTGCTCCATGCGGCGTTGCGCGAGGTACTGGGGCGGCATGTGAAGCAGGCGGGCTCGTCGGTAGACCGCGCGCGGCTGCGTTTCGACTTCTCCCACTTCGCGGGAGTCGCCGAGGAGGAGCTGGCGCAGGTGGAAGAGATTGTGAACCGTCAGGTGCTGGCGAATACGGCGGTGGAGACGCTGGTCGATGTGCCGATCGACGTGGCCGTGCAGGAGCTGGGCGCGATGGCGCTGTTCGGCGAGAAGTACGGCGACAAGGTTCGCGTGGTGAAGATTGGGGATTTCTCGACCGAGCTTTGCGGTGGGACGCACACGCGGGCAACCGGCGAGATCGGGTTGATCAAGCTGGTGGGCGAAGGGTCGGTCTCGAGCGGCGTGCGGCGCGTGGAGGCGGTGAGCGGATGGGGCGCGCTGGGCGAGTTCCGGCGCGACTACGAGGTGGCGCGCGTGGTGGGGCAGATCGTTGGAGGTGCGGAGACATCGGGGCAGCGCGAAAGTGCGCTGGCGGATGCGTTGCGGGCGCGGATCGCGGCGACCGAAGAGGAGATGAAGAAGCTGCGGCGCGAGCTGGATGCGGCGCGGATGAAGTCGGCTGCGAGCGCTGCGGGCGAGGCGAAGGCGGTCGAGGTCAAAGGGATCAAGCTGTTGGTGCAGCGCGTCGATGGGTTGGAGCGCGGGCCGATGCGCGACCTGGTGGACCAGATGCGGGGGAAGCTGGGCTCGGGCGTTGTGGTGTTGGGCGCGGCATCGGATGGGAAGGTCTCACTGATCGTGGGCGTGACGAAGGACCTCACGGGCAAGGTCCACGCGGGGAAGGTTGTGGGCGCGCTGGCAGGGTTGGTCGGAGGCAAGGGCGGCGGAAGGCCTGACCTGGCGGAGGCGGGCGGGAGCGATGTGGGTGCTCTCGACGGCGCGTTGGCAAAGGCGGTCGAGGTGGTGGGGGGATTGATCGGGTAGGGTTCACTAGAAACAAGCGGGGGAGTTTTCTGGGAGAAAGGTTCGGGCGGCTGTGGTGTTTGGAGAGCGTCGGGATCCTTCGCTGCGCTCAGGATGACAGCAGGAACAGACAACAGCTAGAGCAAATGCTGGGGGTATCGCAGGGAGTACCGGGTGGTTTTTGCGTGGGGCGGTGGTGCGGGGCGACTTAAACTGAGGGAGAGATGTCTCTCGGCAAACAGATGCGATGGGTGCGGTGTGCGATGTGCGTGGCCGCGCTGAGTTGTGTTGCGGCGACGTGCTGCAGCGCGGCGCGGGTACGCGCGGTGGCGGAGAAAACCGCAGGTCCTTCGACTTCCCCTTCGACTCCCCTTCGGCTAGCTCAGGGTCGCTCATGGTCCGCTCAGGATGACAGATCTGTTGGGGGACGGCGGGCGGCGAAGAAGGTGGCGGCTCTGACGCCGTGGGAGCAGGCGGAGCAAGGGCGGGAAGCGCTGGAGGCAATTCCAGAGGAGACGCGCACGCAGTCCGATTACACGCGAGCGATGGACGCGTATCGCGCGATCTACCACGCCAATCCGGCGGACGTTCATGCGGCGGCGGCAGTGAATGCGGTGGCCGAGCTACTGGCTGAGCAGGGGCGCACGCTGCACGATGAGAAGAGCCTGCACGCGGCGGTGGGGCAGTATGAGTTTCTGCGGACGCAGTATCCGGCAAGCTCGCTGGGGGTGCAGGCGCTGCTGGCCGAGGGGCAGATTGCGCAGAACGACCTGAAAGATGCGGCGACGGCGCGGGAGAGGTACAAGCTGCTGCTGAAGGAGCACGGCAGGAGCGAGCAGGCGGAGGAGGCAAGGGCTGCACTCGCTTCTCTGGCGCAGGTAACAGGGAACAGGGAACAGGGAACGGTAAAGACGGGGCAATCGGCTGCGGCTGGACCTCATGCCTCAGTGGCGAGACCCTCCGACAAGATCAGGGCAGGCAGTGGCGCAACCGATTCCGTGACGGACCGCCCCACTCATCCAACACAACCGGCAAAGCTGGCTTCAACCACGGCTCATGGTGATGCTGCAACAAGTGGGGCGACCAACGGCGTGCGTTCAACAAAGAGCGGAGTCTCGTCGCTGCCGGCGATGGCGCAGACTTCGGGAGCGGGGGCGAATGGTGCAGCGCAGCAACGCGTGGGTACGACCCAATCCACCCATCCAACACCACCTGCAAAGCTGGCGGAAACCCCGGTCCGCGATACGACCGCAACGAGTGGCACCAATTTAATGGCTGGGGCGGTGGCTGGCGGCGAGGCGCGCAGTGGGAAACCGGCGCTGGTGACTGGGATTCGGCACTGGTCGACGGCGACGTATACGCGGGTGGCGATCGACCTGGGCGACAACGTGACGTATGAGGCGGCGCGCGTGCCGAACCCGGACCGCATCTACTTCGACCTGCATGGCACGCGGCTGGCGCCGGAGCTGGTGGGCAAGAGCTTTGCGGTGACGGACGATGGGTTTCTGAAGAAGGTGCGGGCGGCGCAGTACTCGGACGACGTGACGCGGGTGGTGCTGGATGTAAACGATGTGACAGAGTACTCGGCGTTTCTGCTGCCGAATCCCTACCGTCTGATCATCGATATTCATGGGGGCAAAGAGGCAGGGAACAG
>DAIRTY010000003.1:11881-30314 GCA_036803645.1 Acidobacteriaceae bacterium
CAGGGAACAGGGAACAGGCGACAGGGAACAAGGACGACATGGCTGGGTTGGCGGTGGGCGATGTGCCTGCTCCGCGGGCGGCGGTTACGGTGAAGCCGACGGTGGCGCGGCCTGTGCCGAACAGCGTGGCGACAAAGAGCGCGAACGCGGCCAGCGAGGTTGCTGACCTGAGCCAGTTGCCGGGGAGAGTAGAGGCGACGAGCAAGCCGACATCGAAGCCGATCTCGGCAGTGGTGGAGACAGGGAACAGGGAACAGGGAACAGGGAACAGAAACGGCGACGGTGCGGGTTCGAGCTCGGCGGAGATGAATGCTGCAGCAGTGACGCCGGCAGATACAGCTTCAGGTGCTTCAGCGAGTTCCTTGTCGAAGACACGCAGGAGCAAGGCGAAGACGGCGGGAGGTTCGAGCTCCGCGGCTGTGACTGTGGTGGATGCGACGCCGGCGCGGGCGGCGGTGCCGACGGCCGATGGCGAGACCTCGCTGGTGCGCGCGCTGGGACTGAAGATCGGGCGCATCGTGATTGACGCGGGCCACGGCGGTCACGACTCCGGTACGCTGGGCGTGGACGGCATCGAGGAGAAGGACGTGGTGCTGGACGTGGCGCTGCGGCTGGGCAAGCTGCTGCACGACCGGCTGGGCGCGGAGATCATCTACACGCGGTCGGACGATACGTTCATCCCGCTAGAGACGCGGACGGCGATCGCCAACAAGGCGCAGGCGGACCTGTTCCTGTCGATCCACGCCAACTCGTCGCCGGAAGCGAGTGCGCGCGGAGTGGAGACTTACTACCTGAACTTCACATCCGACCCGACGGCGCTGGATGTGGCGGCGCGGGAGAACGCGGTGAGCGACCAGTCGATCCACCAACTGAGCGACCTGGTGAAGAAGATCGCGCTGAAGGACAAGATCGCCGAGAGCCGCGAGTTTGCCGGCGACGTGGAAGGTTCGCTCTACGCGGGGTTGCAGAAGAACAATGCGGGGCTGAAAGACCGCGGGGTGAAGAAGGCGCCGTTCGTGGTGCTGATCGGGGCGAATATGCCATCGATCCTGGCGGAGATCTCGTTTGTGACCAATCCGAAGGACGCGGAGCAGTTGCGCGATCCGGAGTATCGCGAACGCGTGGCGGAGAGCCTGTACAAGGGCGTGGCGCGCTACGAGGGCGGGCTGAGCGGCGCGCGCGTTCCGACGGAGCGGGCGGCGGCGGGGCGGTAGAGGGCGGTGGTTGAGTGGTGTCCCGGGGCAGAGTCCAACTGCCGACCTTCGCGTTAGGTGTGCTATTTTTGAGCTTCCGGCCACTGCGACACACTGCCACTCGATGCGCACAAAACCCTTGTAAACACTGGTGACTGTGAGATTCAGTTAGCGACCGAGTCTTGCAGTGAGTTGCACGAATTACTTCTTGCATGTGACCCAAATGTGACCCAGTTGTGCCCCGATGCCGTTAGAGTGCCCCTCATGGCAAGAAAGGCAGCACCGGTTGAGGGCGTGTACGAACGGGAACGTGCAGCGCGCCGTGAGAGAGAACTGCAAGACGCTGAAGTTCAGTTCATTCGACTTCGAGGTTGAAGACTAGGACGGATCAAAGTGATCGCTTCATGAAGCGGTCCTAGGGGGCTTCAGATGCAATCTAAGGAACCGCTGAATAAGTCCGAGCTTTGAAAGGGACGGACTTTATCCTGTCCGTAAGTGCCGCAAAATCAAGAGGGATTTATTCTCCGAGGGAATGTCGAACACTTGTTCAGACCTTTCCTAAGTGGTCCGTGCCGTGCAGTTGGGTGCATCCCACTGCACCGGTTCCACGCGGCGCACCAGCAGTCCCCACAAAAATGCTCCTGCGAGCGCCACGCCGCCGGTAATGACAAACGCCAAGCGCGAGCTTCCATTGATCTGCACTATCAATCCAGTGAGCCAGGGAGCAACGATGCCTGAGAGATTGGCGACGCCATTCTGCAAGCTGGTCCATCGCCCGGCCATCGTCGTACCGGCGAGCGTCTGGCTGATCGCCCAGTGGTTCGAAGCAAAAGCTCCGTATCCCACACACGCCACGGCAATCACGGCAATTGAAAGGGGCAGATTCCGACGAACGAATCCGAGCGCAAGCAGGCTTGAAGCCACACCTAGTCCGCCCACCACTGCTGCCCGCCGAACCCGCGTTGGAGAGACGCCGGCCGCAATCAAGCGGTCGGAGATCCATCCGGTTAGCAGCGTGGAAGTCGCAATCAATAGGAACACGGCGGAAGTCAGCCTCGACATTGACCCGATCGACATCTTCTCCTCCCCGACCAGGTAGCTTGGAAGCCATGCCAGCATGAAGTAGAAAAAGTAGTTTCCGCAGAAGTGACCAAGAAAGGTTCCCCACGCACACTTCAACCGCAGCAGCTTCACAATCGACGGAAGCGCCGCTGCATTTTTCGCCTCAACTCTGCGGTCGATGCGCGGCATCACCTTGATCCACGGCAGAAGCCACAGCAGCCCACCGGCTCCCAGCAAGACGAAGAGCAATCTCCATCCGAAGCGCACCAGCAGCATGCCTCCGACAAACGCCCCTATCGCAGGCCCCAACTTGGTGCCTGCGTCAATCAACGCGTTTGCTCGTCCACGATGCTCTTGCGGAAGCTGGGCAAAGATGCGCGAGTAACATGGATAGGCCACCGATTCGCCCACGCCGAGCAACAGCCGCGCCAAGTAGAGCGTAGAGAAGCTTGAGACCAGCCCTGTGACCAGGGTGGCGCCCGACCATAGAAGGTATCCGCCCACCATCACCCAGCCCACCGGAAATCGGTCCGAGACCCAACCCGCAATGCCAGAGAGCTGCATCAGCGCGTAGGTCCAGAAGAATGCAGACAGCAGCGATCCAAGCTGCAACGGCGACAAGGCGAATTGCCGCTGGATCAGCGGTACGGCGAGCGAGAGGTTGCTACGGTCGATGTAATTGATGACGACCGAGATCACCAGCAGGAGAACCAGCGTCCATTCCCGGATCGACATTCTCGTCGCAATTTGAGGACGTTCCGTCATTGGGCCTCGCACTCGAAATACGGGCAAAGCCCGGATGTTGCTCCTCAGCGGTATGTTTTGTCATCGATCTTGTCGAGGTTCGTGCCATTCATCACGCCGATGGTGACGATCGCGAAGGTGAACACCTCGTTCCCTTCCTCCACATGACCGGCGATCACCCTGTCGGGCGTTGCGATCGTCATATGCGCGTGGATGCGGCCGTTGATGACATATCCGTTCATGCTCACCAGGTCCGCCGGCTGGGTCGGATTCTTCACGAAGGTGTCCTGGCTGGGCATGTCGCGATTCGATACTGTGTGGATCTCATATCCGCGCAACGATCCGACCGCGGAGAGGATTACGCCATTCTGGATGTGCTGCTGCTTCACGATCTTGTTCATTCCGTCCAGCAGGTTTGCCTTGTACTTCAGCCGGATCACAACGATCCTGTCGAAGTGCCCCGTCAGCGCATACGCATCCGGGACCGCACTGCTGTTAGGCTTGCTGTCATCCCTGGGATTCGGTGATGGATTCGTGATCGTCCTGCGCGTCTCCTGCGCGCACAACACACCTGCGGTCACCAGAACCGCAGCCAGTAGCTTCCTCTTGTGTTTGCTCGTCATCGTCTTGGTCCCTATCTGCGGCATGTGTGTCGCCGCATCGTCCGCATCAGGCCGTGCCGCTCTGGTCTACTGGATCGCAGTCAGGCCCTGGTACTTCATCTCCGCGCCTTGTGGAACCAGAATTGCCTCGACGTTTCCCTCGAATACAGTTCCCGCAACCATCTGGGCTTCGATCCGGTCGATGTCTTCAGGGCCGGCCATCTTCGGCTCGCCAACGTACACCTGGATCTTTGCGGAATCGATTCCTTTCTCTTTGACCAGATAGTCTCTGCTGCTGCGAGCTCGCTGCGTGGCCTCCGCCACGCTGATTGCGGTGGACTCTGCCCCCAACTTCCGAGTTCCGTCATTGCCAATCAGCGCCAGCATCGTGTTCGGACTGCGCTTGAGGCTCGCTGCGATGGTATTCAGGCATGTCATCGCCTCATCGCCAACCTCGGTCGGATGTTTGAGGTCGATATCGAACTGCACAAGACAGGCCTCCCTTGTCCTGGCCGGTGTGGCAGAGCGGCTAGAGAGGACTCCCGCGGCGGTTGGCGTAGCGGCGTTGGCCATCATGTTCGACTGAAACACAATGTTGTTGAGTTCTCCTTCCGGAGTGGAGAGAAAGACGCCCGTTCCCGGATAAGCCCTGCTGTTGCGAACTACCGCTCCCGGCGTCTGCTCGAGCCGGACTACCGGCGTACCCTGAATCGGCGTGCGTGTGCTGACATCATCGAGCTCGAGGTTCGTGGAGTGTGTCAGTCGAAAGGCAGGTCCGGATTCCACGTTGAGTTGCACATTGTGCAACTCCAGGTCATCCGTATAGGAACCGGTCAAGCCTCGCCGTCCTGTCCCCACGACATCGCTGATCCGCACACCGGTCGCCGGCATCTCCTCGATTCCGCTGACGTCAATCAACCCTTGCGCCCCGTCGATCGTCACATGGCTGATCGCGATATTGCGGAAGATTGGCGTTCGCTGCGACACGGCTCCAGCGCCCGGATCCGGCGCCTCTCCCTCCATTTGGTAGCCGGCATCCGATATGGAAATCGCCTGGCCGACATTTTCCATCGTCCAGTTGTCGAAGCGGATGTCCTCCACCACGCCGCCCCGCCCGCGCCGGCTCTTCAAGTGGATCCCGTTCACCGTGTCCCTTGCCGTGATGTTGCTGGCCACAATGTTGCGCACGCTGCCGGAGGTCTCGCTGCCAATCGCCAGCGCCGACTGCGCGTGATGCACCGTGCAGTTGGTGATCGTAACGTTCTCGGTCGGCCGGTTCACCCGCAATCCGTCGCGGTCCTTGCCCGACTTGATCACCAGCCCATCGTCGCCGGCATCGATGTAGTTGTTCTCCAGCTTCACGAACCGGCTCGAATCCACCACAATGCCATCGGCGTGAACTCCCGGATAGGCCTCGATGACCAGGTTTTCGACCACTGCGTTTTCGCTGTACAGCAGGTGCACCGTCCACATCGACGATCCAATGAAGCGCAGGCCGTCGATGCGGATGTTCTTGCTGTTCATGAAGCGCACGAACGATGGCCGCAGCTCCGAAGCCGCCGCGCTGTACTCTGCCTCCGGGATCGGCTTCTGTGCCTCCAGGTCCTCGAGCAAACGCTCCCAGTTCGCTCCGTTGGCGCTGCCGGCGTCGGAAACCGACCGCAGCGCGCGCGAGTGCAGCCGCATCCAGTCGATATTGTTGGTGGTCAGCACGCCGCGGCCCATCACGGTCACATTCTCCAGATCGTGCCCGCCAATCAGGGGGATCGGCGTAGGCGTCTCGATTCCTTGCTGTCGCCCCGGAGTCATCGGAAGCATGGTTGCCGGGAAGCGTACGATCGCCCCCGCGTCGAAGTCGAGCGTCAGATTGCTCACCATCTGGATGGGCCCAGTTGTGTACTTCCCGGCAGGCACATAGACGGTCCCTCCGCCCGCCTTCTGGGCCGCCGCGATGGCCCTGCGAAACGCCTCCGTGGAACTCGCCGAGCCATCCCGGTGAGCACCGTAATCCAGGATGTTGAAGACGGTTTTGCTCTCCCTTGGCGGAGTTTGCGCAAGCATCCATCCACACCATCCACACAAGAGAAGTGAAACTACCCCGTGACATAGCGTCCGCATGCTACTCCTCCCCAATCATTTCGATTCCCTAGGTCCCGCGGTGCGACCTTCATGGAATGAAGCAAATTCACGACAGGGCCCACAGCAGACGCAGAGAACCTGTCCAGCATCGGGCGCCGAACGAACCCTTCATCAGAAGCGGCCGCCCCTTCAGGGAGCGTCTTTTGCGATGACCTCGCAGCCAGCCAATCCCTCCAGGACCCGGATCGATCCAGCGATGTCCTCGTCCCCATACCCTTGGGCGATCGCAGCCCGGAACATCTGCCTCGAAAGTGCCGTCAGTGGAGTCGGGACGTTCATCTCCGCGGCCGACTGCAACATCAGGCCCATATCTTTCTCCAACCACTTCACCGAAAAATTGGGATCGAAGTTGCGCTCGAAGATGAGTGGTGCCTTCAGTGCCACCAGGCCCGATCGCGCCGCACTATTGTTGATGATCTCCAACATCAATCGTGGTGGAACTCCTGCTTTTGTGCTCAACACGAAGCTCTCGTTGAAGGCCTGCAGCAGGTTGCCGAGAATCATGTTTTGCGAGAGCTTGGCCTGCAGTCCCATGCCGGACGCGCCGCAGTAGTACAAGAGCTTCCCCATCGCTTCGAAGTACGGCCGCACCCGCTCGAAGACCGCCACGTCACCGCCTACCATGAACGTCAGTGACGCCCCCTCGGCGCCGGCCTTCGATCCGGAGCAGGGTGCATCCAGAAAGTCGATCCCCTGTTTCGCCAGTTCTGCCGAGATTCTCTGGCTCTCCGAAGGTGACACCGTGCTGCAATCCACGATCGTCAAGGTCCCCGACCATCCCGCCGCTAACCCCTCTGTCCCTAGGATCACTTCGGTCGACATCTTAGTGTCGCCCACGCAAAGAAAGACGCACTCGCTCCGCTGAGCCACCTCCGCAGGCGTCGCGCAGGCAGTTGCTCCCTCCTCGGCCAGTCGCTCCGCCTTCCCTTTCGAGTGAGACCACAGCGCCACTTCATGCCCGGCACGAATCAGATTGCGCGCCATCGGTCCGCCCATGATTCCTAGTCCCAAAAAGCCCAGCTTCGCCATCTCTCTTTTGTCCCCCATCATCCTCTCGTCGTGGTGCGGGACAACCATTGAATGTGGTTGCTGGAGACCCGTCAAATCCACTCACGGTTTTGCGAGCAATGATAGAGAGGTATGGCCTTATCGTCAAGGTAGAGAGCAGCAATGACGCAACATGGACACTTTCATTCAGGATCACGAGTGCCTATCGCTGGCGTTCTGTTTAGCGTTCTTCCGTCGGCGTTTTGGCATCTTCCAACAGGTTGCCCAAAAGCGTGACAGCCCCTAGTTCTCCCGGGCCAATTGAAAGAAATACTCCCGTACCTGGAAACGCACGGCTATCACGCAGAATCGCTCCTGGACTCTTCGCAAGCCGCAGCACCCGCTCGGCCAGCGTGAGCGTTCGCGGTGAACGCCTACGAGCCGCAGGAACTATCCCGCCGCGCTGCGTCAGCAAGAACCGAATGGAACCATGGCCCTTGCCGAAGGCGCGCCCAATCTCATGCAACGACTCTCCCGCCTTCCAGCGGCACCACATGTCGGTCCGCTGCTCCGCGGAGAGCCTATCCCGTTTTCCTTGCGCCATAAACACCACCTTTAGAAAAATCATTCCTATGAGATGGTGTTGCATCGACCGGTTGAGCCGGCAGGTGTTTTACGTGCACATCAGCGCTCAGTTCATGGAATGGTCTGTTTCCAATAACTGACATATATCTAGAAAGTCTCGTTCGAGGAGCCTAGTCTCTGGGTGCTTGTTCCGGGTAATGACCTGCTGCCCTCCGCCGCTATCAGTCAAATGCATGGAACGGAACAATCAGCGGATCTGCCTGATTGCAGTGTCCCACGCCTCTCTGTTGTGGCGAGCGCGATCCGGTTCGATTTCCGAACTACGCTTGCAGCCACCATGATCCAGAGCGGAACTAGTATGCCACCAACTTGACGGAGTCCAGCAAGCCCGATGTCACAGGTGCTGCGGGGCCACTGCGGCCTCCTCCGCCGGCACCGGCAGGCGGAGTTCCAGCAGCACCCGCTCCACCGGCCTGTCTTCGCCTTGCGCCCTGAGCAGCCGATGGCACCGCATCAGCAGCCGGAGCCGCTGGAGGCGCGGCCGCCGGTCTCTCTTGGGCGGCGTTTGCGTACACCTCGATCTTGAGGTCGTTCGCGCCCTTCTTCACTGCGCTGGTCACATCCCAGCGATACGGCTGGAACGAGCGCGCGCCAACCTCTTTCCCGTTGAGCGTCACGTGCGCGTAGTCATGCACATCGGCAATCTCCAGATAGATGCGCTTCCCTTTGGGTGCCGCTGCTACTGTGAATTGCATGCTATACGTCGCCGGTCCGGCAAACGATTTCGAGCCCAGCTCCTGCCACGGCTTAATCGGCGTGGTGAACTGCTTGCCGTTCAGGTCCAGCTTCCAGTCGCCACTCAAATCCGCAAGTGGTTCGCCGGATGCAAACGACGGCTCCGCGGCGGCGGCAATCCCTTTGGGCAGCGGCCCCACCACAATCACCTTCGCCTCATATGGTCCCAGCAGCAGCGGTATTGTTACCGAATCTGCACCCTCAGCCTTCGTGCCTGACGTCAGAATCGGATGGATCTCGCCAGTCGCCAGGTCCCAATCCTGCGCCACGCCGTGTCCCTCGATGGTTGCCATGCGCGACTCAGCCTTGTTGCTCTCGTTGAAGAAGAAGTACATGTCGCCGTCGGTCCATTTGCGGTGGGTGTAGGTAAGTCTGAGGAACTCTGCGTCCAGCTTCACATCCGGCTTGGGCAGCGCCGCGATCACCGCCGGCGTGATGTCGCCCGACGACTCGATCAGCGTGGCAAAGCTCAGGTCCGGCTTCTCCTTCATATCCAGGTACGACTTATCCAGGATCAGACTCGGCGTCTTGCCTATGAAGATCACCTTGCCGCCCGCCTTGGCAAACTCCTGCAAGCGCGCCAGACCGGTGCGGGTGATGACGGTCGTTGAGGGAAAAATGATGACTTTGTAGGTTTGCCCGCTCAGGTTCCTCAAGCCGCCGTTTGCGAGCGTGGCAACCGAACTGAGCGACTGCTCGTCGAAGTAGTCCCAATCGACCTGGTGCTCAAACAACTGCCAGCCCAGCTTGGTGGTGCTGTGGTCGGCCTCGGTGGCGGCATCGCCGCCCAGCCAGATGCTATTGACGGGATGGTAAAGCGCAACCTGCGCCGCGGGACGGCCAATGGCCATCAGATAGCCTGCGCGGTTGGTGTACCACACTGTCTGCGGCGAATCCGGTGGAACGGTCCCGGGCTCCTGGCCCGCTGCTCCGTCGCCGCCACCGCCGCGCAGCCCAGGAACCCTGATCTGCAGCGCGTTGATCCCGCGCACCAGCTGATAATTGATCTGGTACTTGCCGTCGCCCCCCGAACCACCGCCATTTTCCGACCAGACCTGGGGCCTGCCGAAGAGATGCGCCGCCGAACTCGCCAGCTTGGGGAAGTTGTTATTCACATTCCAGGTGCCGTCCGCCTGGTGTACCGCGCCCGGCACAAGTTTGCTCAGGTTGTCGATCCCCGGAACCTGCACATAACGGTAGCCGCGGAAGAAGTCGGCAGCCTGATGCGCCACCGCGAGCATCGTCTCTTCGTGGCCGATGTGGACCAGGTACTCCACGTTGTGCGCCTGCGCCCAGTTGGCCTGCTCGCCGAAGAACGAACTGCGGAAGATACCGCTCCACACGTCGGTATAATCCGCGCTGGCGCGCACGGACTGCTCCGTGGACTGGCGGTTGAACCACTGGGGCATATACGGCGCTATGTCATATCCCTTCTGCGCCTTGAACTGCTCCTGTAGCGTGGGGCTCCATGGCGTGAATTGGTATTCGGGTTCATCGCCGAAGAAACCAAGAACGGTTTTGCCAAACTGGTCGCCCACCGCGTCGTAGTAGGTGTCGTGAGTGATGTGCAGGAAGGCGTCGGTGGCCCTGGGATCCAGATAGTCGATCAGCGAATACAGCGAATCCTTGGCCCGCGAACCGTCCGCGCGATTGAAGTTGCGCGTGTTCGAGCTGAGGTAGGTGTGCCGCAGGATCGTGACCTGCCAGTTGTAGCGAGGCTCATTCGGGGTCGAGCCCTCAGCCGGCGTGATCCACTTGAGCTGTCCATTCGCCGGCACAGGGACCGGAAGCAACTTCTTGATCGCCCCGCTCTCTTCCGTCTCCGTGGCCCAGATTGCCATCGTGGTGGCAGGCACCGGCATATCCAGCATCTCGCCCGGGTAGACGCGGACCGTGATGTCTGCCAGCAGGGCCTGCATCCCAAGCTGGGGATAGCGCTCGCTGATGTAGCCGCCGGCGAACCCGCTGGGATAGTCGCTCTCGTCCTGAATCCACAGCCGCATGTTTCGCTTCGCCGCCTCCGCCACGATGAACTTCACCTGGTCCATGTGTCCCGGAGAAAGGTATGCCGGTTCGCCCGGCGCGCGCCGTCCCGGCGACAGGTTCACGATGAAGAGCCCGTTGGCCGACAGCCGGTCGAAGTCGCGCACAATGTTCGCCCGCACCACTGCCGGGTCCGCGCCATTCCAGCTCGCAAACGGCAGGATCGCCCCATACTCCCGCGGCGGAGACTTGAAGTTCGCCGCTGCCTGACTCACCGACAGCACCGTAATCTCCTGCCACGGACGCTGCGACTGCGCCTGCACCAGTGACACCATAGCCGATAGAGGAGAGAGGAAGAGTGGGACGAGGAAAACCCTAAGAGCAGCCTTCATTGCATCGACTCCGGACCGTTGATTTTTGTTCGCCCCGAAGTATACTCCCCCCGTATCGGCAAGTAGCGAGCCGCCGCTTCCGGCAACGATGCCGGCTCCTTCAACAACTTCCGTGGAGTCCTATCACAAATTCCGCGCTAGGCCCCGAGTATTAGGGAATTCTCTGAGCAAATCCGGCACCTGAATCAAATCGACCCCAGACATGAATTGGCCACCCCGGCACTCTTGGTTTGCGCAAGATCGCCTTAGCATCAACTGCCTGTAATGTCGCGTTTGCGGTAAAGTGACCCGGGATTGGCCCGCCGCTCTGCGTCGCGGTCGACATCTTAGATCTTTGAGTGAGGTTTTGAAGAACCCTCAGGCTCACGCTAATTTTCTGGCGGAGTTTGTAGAGAAGCGGCGGCTGATACTCAAGACCCAGCCCGAGGCCCCTGTGTCTCTATGGCAGGCTTACTCGGACCGCGCTGACAAATTCATCGCCTTCAGAGAGCAGCGCGTCTCGCCGATTGAATATATCCCAGCAGTTCATGAACCGGCAGTCGCCACCGCCGAACAAGAGCAAGCAATTCAAACTCCAGGCGAGGCCCCGGACGATCTTAGATCCGAGCGCAAAATCGTCATATCGATCGAGAGCATCGTCGCTGAACTCGCGGCCTGGTTCAACCAGGATGTCACTCCAGGATTCGAGCGCCCGGTCCTCGATCAGGCGCGGTTCCTGATAAAACACGACCTGCACGAGCAATACAGGAGACAGACGACCGCAACAACGATGAGAGGCTTGATTGAAGAACTGCGTCCGACGGAGGAGCAACTGGATACCGAATTCCCGGAGAATGAATACGCCGGGTGGGCCTTAGGATGTCTGCTTGCGTTACGATCAGATCGATCTGCTTTACTCGATGGCGTGAGCTTCGCCTACGGTCGAGCGGTCGCAATCAGGGAAGGAAGGCACCATGTCGGATAGAAGCAAGGCACTGCATCACACCATGGCGTTCCCGTCGTTGCTTGATCTCTACATCCTTTCCTTGCTCGACCGGGGCCTGGAGACCTCTTATGACCTACAACGCAGGGGCGGACTCTCCCTGGGCTCGTCGTTGCCGGCGCTGCGAAGACTGGAAGGCGGGGGGCTCGTTAGGAAGACGGGGGCGGTAGGAACCAGCAAGCGGCCGCGCAATGGCTATCAGCTCTCTGCGGCAGGTCGGAAATTGGCTCGCACGGCATGGATACCGCTCTTGAAGGATCCGCCGCCGACCGATCTTGACGCGCTGTTGAGATTGGCCGACTTAGCGACCCACCATGGGGCTAAGGTGACCGCCATCGCTTCGCTCCTCACACGTTCTGCCAAGGACCGAGCTCTCTTGTCAAAACGGGCATCTGCGGGGAAGGTCAAAGAAGGAGCCCCCTCCCTGCTCTACCTCGCTACACGAAATGGATGGGACTCAGGTCGCCTGGCAGCTGAAGCGAAGTTTCTCCTCAGTCTCGCCAAATCGGTGTCGATAGGTGCTCGCAAGAAGTCGAAGACCTCCTGACACACTCCAAACCCTTGGCATGTGATTCAAAGAAGGCCGATAAGACCTGCCCACAAGGCCTATGAGGCCTTTTGGGCCGCGCCCCCTACCCTACCTTCCCTGCGGCTCCAGATCGCCGGCTTGGGCGGTATCGGGGCCTGGCTTGGGCATACTGCGAAATCGTGCTCTCAATTATCGAACAGTTTGCTTGATCCACCCAGCCTAAGCAGCACCAGGCCGACACGCTTGGGGGCGAGATTCACCACCCAGAAGATGGTCAGGGCCCACACCTAACATCGGAGCTGACCCTGTCCATTCGGCTGGGAGAGTGACCAGGCTTTCAAACCTCGGTAACACCCAAGAGGATGATGTACCAACGAACCCTATGGCACAGTTGGGTTGCCATGAGACGCTACTTGCATTGGAGAGACACCCCATGGAAAGACCCCGGATGAAAAACTGCCGTTCCTTTGAATCCCATTTAGCCAGCAGTTCCCTGGCCTTGGCAGCCCCGCCACGACTCCTTTACGCCCGGAAGGATGTCGCCTATCAATTAAGCCTTTCTATTCGCGCTGTGGACTACCTCATCGCCGCCGGCCGCCTCAAGACGCGCAAGATCGGTGGCAGGATACTCGTTGCCCACGACGAGTTGATCCGGTTCGCCAGGGCCGACCGGATGGATCCAACGACGCCGGAGGTGTCGACACCGGCAGCCGCAGTATCCAAAGCAGCCTAGAAGAGGGGTATTCACTGGGGGCCAGCCTTATCGGCTGGCCCCCTTTCTTATTGTTCCAATGTGACCCAAATGTGACCCACCTGTTCAATGTTTGAATCGATCATCTTGTGACTTACTGATTATGTGGTGGCCCGGGGCAGAGTCCAACTGCCGACCTTCGCGTTAGGAGTGCGAATTCAGGCCTTCATTAGCGTGCAACACATTGCATCGATGTGCAGAAAAAACCCTCATGAACATTGGTCTTTATAGTGATCGTTAAGTTTCTGAACCCTGCAATGAACTGCACGAATAGACGTAGTGGTGTATCACATTCGTATCACACCCGTGCTAGGATGACCCGTACTCGAAAGCGAGGGTCACAGGATGGCGAAGCCAGTTGCACACGTGGCGGGCGTCTATGAGCGGGTATCAGGGAGCGGTAAATGGCATGCTCGGTACCGCATCGGCGGCAAGCTGGTGCGGAAGTCGTTTGGGAGAGATAGGGCAGCGGCGATCGACTGGGTGGACAAAGCCCGGACGACCAAGCTGTCTGGGAGAGGCATCCTCCCTACCTCTGCCAACGAGCCCATCCTCTCCGCCGCCGAGTTGGCGGAAGAGCGAGCCGCAGCAGCGTTGGCCGCGTCGTCCGGCGGCGTCCTGATTGAAGAGCTCTGCAAGGGCCTGCTCAAACAGATCCAGGACCGTCCCAACGAGTACAAGGATCAGCTCAACCCGCCCTATCGCATCGGCGTGATCGAGGTGGCGTTCGGGGACCGCCCGGCGGCGAGTATTAAGGTCAGTGAAATCTCCGACTGGTTCCGAAGCTTGCCCGTTGCAGCCGCCACCCAGAACCGGTACAGGGCAATGTTCTCCGCCGTGTATAACTACGGCGTGCAGCGTGATCTGACCCATAACAACCCCGTCAGGGCCACTGAGCCGGTCCCGGTCGACAACGGAGTCATTCGCTATCTACTGCCTTCCGAGGAGGAGCGAATCCGCAAAGTTCTGCAGGCGGACGTGGACGCATGCGGTCCCCGCAATGAATAGCACCGGAAGCGCATGATCCACAGACAGTGTGAGTTCGACGTGGCTCTCTTCTCAGGTATGCGGGAGGGGGAGCAGTACACCCTCACTTGGGAAGACGTGAACTTTGAAACGAAGGAAGCAACGGCCCGAGACACCAAGAACGGCACCTCCAGGCAGGTGCATCTCACTAAGACAGCGGTGAAGGCTTTGCGTACGCTCGAAGAGATGGCACTCGGGCGTAAGCGCCGCTCAGCGGACAAACCAAACAATTCCCCAGTGACGGCAGTCTTTGCGCTGCGGGATAACAAAAACTGGTGGGGTCAGGTATTGCGACGCGCGAAGGTCAAGAACTTCAGGTGGCACGACCTTCGGCACACATTTTGTTCGCGACTCGCGCAGAGGGGAGCTACTCTCAAGCAGATCCAAGAGCTCGCCGGGCATAAGACCATCCAGATGAGCGCTAGGTACGCTCACTTGAACAAGGCTTCAGTCCTGCAAGGGTTGGCGCTGTTGGAGCCCGACGAGCCGCCTAAGAAGAAGGAGAAGTAATCCGGCGTATTAGGCGGCCTTCCGCACTGGAAATGCAGCACAGATGCTTTGCGGCTGACGACGCGGAACGACCGGCGTATTGTCATCGATCGAGGTCTGACGGAGAAGCTCGGCGTGCGTGATCTTCACTCGTCCGCCCTGGCGGATATACTTCAACGTTCCCTGCGCGAGCTTGTAGTCGATCGACCGGAGAGATTCAGAGAGCATATAAGCAGCCTCTTTCCGAGAATAGAGCAGGCGCGGCAGTGGTACAGACTTGGTGGGGACAGTCTCGTTCATGATAGGAAATACCGGAAATGTTGGCCGGGCTCTTATTACCCCTCGATTCCTCGAAAATAAATCAGAGGGCCCGCAAAATACTTGACCGGCAGATGTGAAGGCTGCGGCCAGTCGGTCGAGCATCTCCGGCGCGATCCCGAATCGTCGATCGCCAAGATGCCCAGGACAAGGTCCCCGACAGGGCTTTATAGGTGTTCCCACACCGCAAGAACGACGGCACGTTGCAAGATAAGCTCGCCATTGTCATCCCCGTGTAGCCCGCCATCACCACCGAGTAAGAGGAACTGCCCCGGCCATCCGCGGTCATAGCTGGCGATGAGCTTGAAAGCCTCCTGGGTCGTCTGACAGCAACCGAGCTCCAGACAGATAGCACACGTACCGCACAGTTCCTCATCTGTTGGTTCTCCGTCATCCCACGAGTAACTACATGGAGCATAGTCACCGACGCAGAGAGGCGTGAACTCCTCGTCTCTAAGACCGTGATGCCAGCGGAGGCCCAGAGACAGATGGGCGTTCGCTACTCTCAGCGTCTCTATAGCCTGCGTGATGGTAGTCGTGTCACTCATGCTGCACACGCTCCACATACCCTTCTCCGCGTCGTACATGGCAAGGCGGAGCGGTGAGGTTGGCTTTCGGGACGGGCTTCGAGGGCCAGCCGATCGAGTCGTAGTAGACGGTCACGACCTCGGTGACGCCGGTGATGTGCCACTCAATCAGATACTGGCAGCCCGCGTACCAGCGACGACCAAGCCCTCGGTCGATGGCTTCTTGTGTCGGAAATTCCCGGTCACGAAGATGGAGAGCGTCCAGTGCCTGGCCTACTCTGACGGCGGAGATGTTCAGTGGACAGGCCATATCGTGCAGTCGCGTCGTATATCCAACCGTCACGTTGACCTGGAGGCGATTTGGTATGGAGCGGGCTTCCAGAGTGGCCAGCGATGCCATGAGCTGGGTGTTTTTGGCGAAGGTGCGCGGAGCGGTCGAGGATGTTTTGTTCTTCATCTCTTTAAGTACCGGTTTCCATCCTGGCGCACCTCAAATCTTCTGAAGAAAGTTGGGAAATACTTGGTTGCCCCAAGTAAGGGCCTGGGGATGGCGGGTTACCAGCTTCAGCCAGGTAGAGGAGTGCGTGCGAACGGGGTGCCTTCTTGCGGAGGATCGGAGGGCACAGGCACGAAATTAGGTCACAGAGTCAGTCACGAGTTGCACAAGGCCTTTTCCAGCCTAGAGTTTCGCAACTCTTGCGCAGTTCGCGACCGTTTTCTTCGTTTATAAGCATTGGCAACGTCTGGACGCCGATGGCCACCATTCCGTCGCCGACCTCCTGCATGTTGGCATGCATCGCGACGTAGTGGTCTCCCGATATCAGGAGGTCGGGGTATAGCTTCTCCGCGATGAACATATCAACGGGGAACTGCAAAGGTTGGTCTGGCAGGCTGGCGAGCAGTGTATATGCCTCGCCTGGTTTGTCGAGGCGCAGACGGATGGTGCAACCGGGATCATCCACGATGGTGACGTAAAACGGTAGGGAGACCCACATCTCCTCGAAGACAATCTTGGTAACGCGATTAAGATTGCGGAGGAGGGCCTCAAATGGTCCGGAGGCTACTACAGCTTCCGAATCAGTCTGGATGTTGCATTTGTCCCCGATCATTCCTGCTCTTATACCCGTTTACCCGCAGTCGTTGCCACGTGGCCCATCAAGCCGTGCATCGCAAACAAGGAGATCAGGGTCGTCGCCTCGAAAAATGGCATCGACGGACCACCTACCCGACCGTCACTGCTGGAGTTGCAAATATCCTAAGGTCAATCCCGTGTTGTCGGTCTCGATGGCCACGGCCCTGGTGGCGTCAATCAGGTAGAGGGTAAAGGTGTCTGAAGCTGTGCGGGACTAAGCCGCTTCAAGTCAGATGTCGATCGCGACCACCTCGTGATCGAGGAGGGATGGTACCGCCATGCTCACTGTGGAACCCGAGCGTTCGATGGCGACATCCTTCTCGGCAACAAGAAGTCGCGCTCGCTTCGCCTGGACATCGCCGGGGAACCGCAACCTGATGGTCTGCGGGCCGACTGGAAAGAAGTCGCGGTAGGGTCCTTTCATTGCCATCGGGTTGGTGAGATTGACGAGGTGGACGGTGACGGAGTCGGAGTTCCGCCAGACGGTGACATCAAGGAGACCGGGGCCATCGACCTCAACGACCGGAGCTTCATTATTGGCCCAGAGAAGAGTGTTGCGCAGCATCTTGAGGTGATCGGCGCAGAGGACCTCCCAGAACGTCCGGTCAATGTCGAAGGGGAAATACGCGACACGGCCAGCGGGCTGGCGGAGATAGAGGCAGGAGATGTCGGTACGAGGTACGCGCGGATAGACCTTCTCCATGGGAAGGTCAGGGTAGCTGGGAATGAGCGTGAAGGGCGTCTCGGCGAACCTCGCTCGGGGTGTGACTTCAAGCCGAGAGACGCCGTTGATGATTCGGGGCGCGTCTTCGAGACCGGTGAACAGAACGTGGCCCGGCAGTACTTCGTGCTCCAGCCGGATATAAGAGTTCAGCATCGGCCCCTGAGCTTTGCCTGTCCAATCGACGCCGAAGAGGTCGGCGAGCGCGAAGTTCTTGCGTTGCGTCCCCCACTCGTCGTAGAGGCTGGTCTCGTGCGTCGCGACAATGCTGCCGCCGCTGCTAACAAAGGCGCGGAGTTGATCGCACTGCGCGTCGCTGAGGGCGGCAAGGTTGGGCAGGATGAGGGTCTTGTAGGGCGCGAGGTGCTGCGGGTCGAGCAATCGGTCATGCACCATCTCGAACGGGATGCGCGATTCGACAAGAGCCTGATACCAGCCAAGCGCATAGTCTTCCACCTTCGCGTTGGGATAGTACCAGGCGGTCTGCTGCGAATAGACCAGTCCTACGCGGGCAAGCGGCCGCCGGTCGGTGAGGTAGCTCTGATTCTTCTCCGTCCAGAGATAGATATCCTCGATGCCCTGGAGCCAACGTTCATCGTGGAGCGTAGCCGAGAACTTGGTGAACCATGGCCGCATGCCGTTGGCAATGGCGTCGAGCGCCCAGATGCGGATCTCGGCGTTGCTGGTGACACTATCCTTCCAGCGATACTGCTCTTCGAGTCCAATGCCGAACAGGCCGATCACCGGCTTGTCACCCATGGTCGCCCGATACTCCTTGGCGGACTTGCCCACGAGCCAGGGTGCAGCGAGCCCATGCCGGGCCTGACGGTCAGCGGCCAGCATTGGAGCACGGCGGCTGGTTTCGATCGAGTTCAGCGGGCTGAGCGCGCCGCTGCCGTTATTGGGGATGACGCTGGCCTCAGGGTTGATGACGCGGATCGTGCCGTTCCAAACATCGATCACGTCGACCAGTCGTTGCTGACGCCAGAGGTGAAAGGCCCTGCGGACAGGGTCGCGTGGATCACTCGTGCGGGGAAGATCGAAGCCCGTCGCCGACTTGAAGTTCTCGCGGCAGTGCTGGCAGTAACAGTCGCCGGAGCCCTCCCAACGATTCATGAAGATGCCGTCGGCGTGGTAGCGGGCCATGATCTCCTTGTGCACGGCGGTCATGAACTCGAAGTTGTAGGGGCCGAGGGCGCAGGTCACCCACATCTCAGGCGAGGACCAGTGGCGGCGCGGGTTTCCATTGGACTCTACGGCAATCCAGTCCGGATGCGCAGCCTTGGCATCGTCGTAGGTGGCGTGGGGATCGGTCCGGACAAGCACCGACATGCCTAGCTTGCGGCACCCGGTGATGAGTTCTCCAAGGACATCGCGATCGCCCAGCCAGGCGCTGCGGTGATGGTAGGGAACCTCGGTCGGATAATAGGCGACGCAGCCTCCTCCACTGAGGCACACGCCGTCAGAGCGTGTGCG
>DAIRTY010000004.1:0-8985 GCA_036803645.1 Acidobacteriaceae bacterium
GAATCCGCGCAGTGGTTGCACAGCTTGGGGACGAAGAAATACTTGCCCGAATCTGCGCTGGCGGCAGAGGACCCCTCCTCACCGCCTGCACTTTGGGCGACGGCAGGGAACCCCTCCTTGCCGCCGTCCGGCGAGATGACCTCGGGGCTCTCCATGTGCCAGTCGGTGACGTGGTAGCGCTCCACCCAGGTGCGGAAGTGCCCGTCCGGCACATCGTTCTCCGCAGCGCAGGCGCGCACGCAGTTGCCGCAGCCGATGCACTTGGGAATGTCGATCAACATGCTCCACCAGTGGCCGGCCATGGTGTAGTTGGGCGAGGCCTCCGGCGTTCCGGCGAGTACATACTTCCACGCGATCGCAGCCGCGGGCAGCATGATGAGAAAATGGCGTCGGTCGAGGTTCACTAGGCTTCTCCAGTCTGGATCACAGGCCGTTGTGCGGCTGGTGGCATGTCTCGCAGGGCACCCCGCCGGAGTGCTGCACCGGGTCGATCTGCGGGAAACCGCCTGGTTTGGCGGCGCTGGCCGCATGGCAGCGAATGCACAGCACGGTTGTGTCGATCTTGTCCGGCTGGATGGATGGGTCGTCCGCGTGCTTTGCCAACGGACCGTGGCAGGCCTCGCAGTTCACGTTCTCGTGCTTGCCCGCCTTCTTCGCCTCCGCAATGTCGGCATGGCAGGTCTCGCAGGTGTTGTGGCCGGCGTAGTGCAGCGGGCGGGCGGCAATCTCACCAATCGCGGCCCCGCGGTAGTGGCCGTACTCCCCGAAGCTCTTGGGCACAACGAAGTGGCGGACCACAAGAAACACCGCGAATGCGACGACGAAGAGAAAGGCAAAGCGGAAGAGATGTCCTGCATCCTTGGCGAAACTCATCGCGTAATCTTAGTCCCTTTCGAGTTTGGGCCTGGCGGCGCCTTGTTGCGGGCCGCGATGGAGGAACAACCATCCGCATCGGCACTTGATCTATAGATCGCTCACTTATTAATACGGGGCGGGCGCGACACTTGTATGTGAGCTACGTCACAATTTGCCGAAATGGGATGAAGCGAACCACGAATAAAATAAATATCGTCGTTTGCATAAATGGTGACTATAATCACACAGAATTGTCCAGGGCACATCGTTGGATTGGATCGTCATTGTGAGTGATGACGGTCACATTCAATTCATGGTCTGGCACTGTATCGTTCTGTTATTGTGAGTGACGGCAGTCACAGCAACTTTATGGTTCTGTGCTCCAGTGTTTCTCAACTCGCTCTATTTTTTGCCAACTTTTGACTAGGTGTTTTCATTAGCAACCGGAACGAAGCAGCAGTCATCGAACACAAGAACCAAGCAGCAATCCATGTACGACCAGTCTGTGCGGATGTGCTCCGTGGAGGGGCTGAATGAAACGGATTTTTCTGTATATCGCTTTGATCGCGTTGCTGCCGGGGCTTTCGCCGAGGGCCGGGGTTCTCTATGCCGCGGGCGCAAAACAGCAGGCGGCTGTGGCGCAGAAGGCGAGTGCCGCCGATCCTGCCGGTTTTGTCGGGTCGGATGTCTGCGCGACCTGCCACGCCGAGATCGCCAAGAAGTTCGGCGACAACCCGCACATGAAGCTTGCCCTGAAGCACAATGGCACGGGCGCAACCTGCGAGAGTTGTCACGGCGCAGGCAAGGCGCACGTCGAGGGCGGCGGCGACGTCACCAAGATCAAGCAACTGGGCAAACTGTCGCCGCAGCAGATCGATGAGACCTGCCTGGGTTGTCACGCGGGGACGCATCCCAACTTCCTGCGCTCTCCTCATGCCAAGGCGGGCGTGAGCTGCACCAGTTGTCACAGCGTTCATGCGGGCGACACCGAGGACAAGCTGCTGAAGGCCGCGCAGCCGAAGCTTTGCTACCAGTGCCACACGGATGTCAAGCCGCAGTTCAGCATGCCGTTCCACCACAAGGTGAACGAAGGCCTGGTGAAGTGCTCTGACTGCCATGACGCTCACGGCACGTTCAACGCGAACAACGTGAAGTCCACTGCCGATCAGAATGCGATCTGCTCCAAGTGCCACGCGGAGACGCGCGGTCCCTGGGTATTTGAGCATGCTGCGGTCAAGGGAGAGGGATGCACGGGCTGCCACACACCGCATGGCTCGCAGAATCCCCGGCTGCTGAATGTTGCCAACATCAATCAGCTCTGCAACCAGTGCCACAGCCCGGTGTCCGCCAATACGATCCACGGGATGGGTCAGGGATCTGCAGACCGGCCGGTGTGCATCACCTGCCACACGATGGTTCACGGGTCGAACGTCAATCCGGCATTCATCCGCTGATGAAGTTCGCCGCGTCGTCCAGTGGACGGCGCGGCACGTAACCCGCGGCAAGGTTGCACGAAGTTTATGGATTCAGAGGTACAAGGTTTCTTCGAATGAGGCTTCAGATGACGAATAACGATAGTATTTCTCGGCTGCCCAAGGAACACTCCGCTCGTACCAGGATCCGTCGGGTTGCCGGGATCATGGGAGTCGCCATTGCGCTATTGATGAGCGGCGTTGCGGTTGCGCAAGCGCCCACGCCTGACGCGCCGCCCGTAACGCAAGACGGGTATGCGGTCCACCACACGGCGGATCTCGGCGGTCACATCGCGAATATCAGCGGCAGCGGGGCCATGTATGACACGCTGATCAATATCCACTCCGGACCACGGGTACTGGGCCAGACATTTACGCTGCATGCCCTTCCGGGAACGAAGCATACTCTGCTGGATGACCTCACTGTCTTCAGTAACGGGTTTGGTGGCGATCCAATCAACTTCGCCAAGATGGACTTCTCCAAGGGCAAGTTGTACGAGTTCTCGGGAAACTTCCGCCGCGACCGCCAGTATTTTGACTATGACCTGCTGGTAAATCCAAACACTGTCCCACAGGTAGTCCCTTTCGGAATGGTCAACGGCGTTCCGACCGCTGCATCGCTGGCATGGCCCAAGATCAACCGGTCTCCGATGATGTTCAATACCGTCCGCAGAATGACGGACACGAATCTGACCATCCTGCCACTCTCCAAAGTGACGTTCCGGTTCGGATACTCTAAGAACACCTTTGAAGGCCCGAGTCTGAGCCCCGGCAGATCGATCGGCAAATATGATGGGTTGCTGCTGGAGTTCCAGCGCAACAATACCGACGACTTCCTGGGCGCGATCGACTGGAAGCCTTTCCAGCACACCAAGTTCACCTTTGAAGAGCAGGTCGACCACTACAAGGCGGACTCCTTCTTCACGCTGGCCCCACAGTCCTTCATCGCGCAAGAGGCAGACGGAACACCGGTGGCGCTTGGCAATTGGGATGCACTGACGAACCCCTACGGGGTCACGACCGCTTCCTGCATCACGGGCAGCATGGGGACTGGATTTACCAACGCAACCAACTACACCATATTCTCGGCTCCGACGGCCGTCGGTGGCAAGCCGATCATCAATCCGGCTTGCGATGTGGTTACGAGTTACCTGCGGTCGCAGCCGACGCGCAGTCTTTACCCCACCGAGATGCTTCGGTTCCAAAGTACAAGCATCAAGAACATCGCTATGAACGGCGACCTGCGCTACTCCGTCTCGAAGTCCACGTTGGCCAATTTCTATGAGAACTGGACAGGCCTGGACGGCGTGAACGCTACTGCTGCCGGAGTCACTCCTGCTTACCCTGCTCAGGCGATTCGCTCGGCGACATTTACCGGCGCCGCGTCAGCACAGAGGCGGGTCGTAGCCTTCGACTACGGCATTACATGGAACGCGGCCAAGGACTTCACGTTCTCCGACCAGATTGACTTCTCCAATGTGCACCAGCCGGGCACGACAAACGTTACGGCAGGAATCACGCAGAATACGCCTACCAACCCGAATGAGACGATCAACTACTCGGGTCCGCTGGGTGCTGGATCGACCTACAACATTACTGGAAATCCCAACGGCACGGCATTGTACGGCTACTTTGGCCAGAGGTTCTTTACCAACAATGCGACTGCGACCTGGGATGCCTCGACTCGCGCCACGATGTCGCTGACTTATCGCTTCCGCGAGCACCGGATCAATGTACTGCCCATCGGTGGGCCAGTCGATCAGTTCGATATTCAGGAGAATGCTGGAATCTTCAACGCTGCGCTCCGTCCGACCAATCACTGGGACATCAACGGCACGGTCGAAGTGTCCTATCAGGACAACGCCTTCACGCCGATGACACCGCGGCAGTTGAAGCACTACCGGGTGCACACCATGTACAGGCCGAAACCCTGGGCTACGCTGTCTGGCGCCTTCAACGATCTGGAACGGCATAACAACACCAACAACACTGGCACCGCTTCGCTGGATGGACAACTGCAGCATGTTGATTACAACCGGACGATAAGTATGGGAGCTGTGCTGGCGCCGAGTGAGAAGTTCGCGTTCGACTTCAACTATTCCTACAACCATACCTATATCTCCACCAACATCTGCTATTCGAATGGCGCTGTGGCCACCGTTCCTGGCGCAGCTTCGACAAACAGCTCTGGCGGGCCGAATCTTTGCCCGACCCTGCTGACGGAATGGGGTCCGGTGAAGGACTTCATGGATGCTCCGACTCAGTATGCTTCGGTCGCTCTTGCCCTGCAGCCGGTGAAGTCGATCCACACGGATATTGGCTATCGCATCAGCGCGGTCAGCGGGAGCCAGTTCTTCAACGATGCGCAAGAGGTCAACGGTTCGCTGCAGTCCGCGTACCAGTCTCCCTTTGTAAACATTGCATGGACGGTCCATCCCCGATGGATATGGAAGGTCGACTACAACTATTTTGGCTACGGCGAGGGCGGCCCGTCTGGAGCAACTTCCTGCAGCACTTCAACAACTGCGACGTCGGCCGTGGTTCCCTGCAGTAACTTCCCCGGTCTGACTGCCATCACGGGATCGCCTGCTGGATTTACCGCACCCCGGAACTTCCATGCCAATAACGTGACATTGTCCATGCACTACGAGTTCTGATCGCAGGGCCACTTGTTGAACGAATGAGATAGAATCGCGGGGAAGTAAACAGGAGATTGTCCATGAAGATTCGCACCGGACTTACGCTTGCCGCCATCCTGGCGGCCACCACCATCACCACTGCATTTGCGCAGGGCGCGGGAGCGGACACCTACAAGAAGTGCATGATGTGCCACGGCGCAACAGGGACGGGTAATGCCGGGATGAAGGTCCCGTCGTTCAAGACCCCCGAGTCTGTTAAGGCCACGGATGCAGCTTTGTCTGCCGCCATTAAAAACGGCGCAGGCACGGGAGCCATCAAGATGCCGGCCTACACCGGCAAGCTGACCGACGCTCAGATCAAGGAAGTCGTCGCCTACATCCGCACCCTGCAGAAGTAGTGAATGAGGCTAACCGTGGCCGCGTCAGGTCAGTTCGGCAGGAAGCTGCGGGGAGATTGGCCACAATCCCTCCGTATCGATAGAAAGAAGTTGGCGGGATCGCCTGCAGCTGGAGCAAGATCCACCTCCACAGTTCTGCTGTCTCTTTTTCTTGCCCTCTGCCTGAGCGGCCCGTCTGCCCTGCGCGCACAGACCGACTGCCTTTCCTGCCATGCGGACAAGACTATGCAGGACGCATCGGGGCACAGCGTCGGCGTGGATGCGGACCTCTTTCATGCGAGCATTCACGGCAGCCTGAGCTGCACCGGCTGCCACACTTCGATCAAGGAGTATCCCCATCCGGAGACGCCGGTTGCGGTGAAGTGCGTTGCCTGCCACGCCGATCAGGCGGCGGGAATCGCCGGCAGCGTTCATGCGTCGGCCAGCGCGCATCCCTGCACCAGTTGTCATGGCGACGCGCACGCCATCTTCCCCAAGGACGATGCAAGGTCCGCGGTGTATCCGCTGAACATTCCGCGCACCTGCGGCACATGCCACGCCAGTGATGCGCTGGCAAAGAAGTACGGCCTGCAGAATGTCTATTCGGTGTACATGGACTCGATCCATGGCTATGCCGTCAGCAAGGAGGGGTTGCTGGTGGCGGCAAACTGCATGAGCTGCCACGGATCGCACAACATCCTGAGCCACAAGGACCCGCAGAGCCCAACTTACAAGACAAACATCCCCAACACCTGCGGAACGTGTCATGGCGGAGTGATGGCGGAGTACTCCTCCGGTGTGCATGGCAAGGCCGTCGCCGGCGGGAACCTGGCTGCGCCGGTATGCTCGGACTGCCACACGGCGCACTCGATCCTGCAGCCGACGCTGGCGGACTTCCGCATGCAGTCCACGCCGATCTGCGGCTCGTGCCACAAGGGAAGGTTCGCCACCTACCAGGACACCTTCCACTCGCAACTGGGGCTATTGGGCGGCTATGTGCAGACAGCGCGTTGCTGGGACTGCCACGGAGCGCACGACATCCGGCCCGCGTCCGATCCTGCCTCGCCGGTCAACAAGGCGAACCTGATCAAAACCTGCGGCCGCTGCCACGCGGACGCCAATGCCAGCTTCGTTCAGTATCAGCCGCACGCCAATCCGCGCAATCGGAAGCTGAACCCGGCGCTGTATTTCACCCGGTTCTTCATGAACCTGCTGCTGTGGAGCGTGCTCGGGTTCTTCTCGCTGCATACCCTGCTGTGGTTTATCCGGGCGAAGAGGGAACAGGGGAAGAGCGGGCCAGGAGGAGAGGCGAAAGATGACTGACGAGACGGGCGCTCGACCCACGCAGCAGCCGGAAAGCCAGCCGCAGCAGAGTGGCCAGCCGCAAGCGAACGCTAAAGAGAAGTTCTATGTGCGTTTCACTCTGGCGCAGCGGTACCTCCATGTGGTTTTGTTCACCTCGTTTCTCGGATTGGCTGCGACGGGCCTGCCCATGCGCTTCAGCGACAACCCGGCGGCGCGATTTTTCGCGCGCGAGGTGGGCGGCTTTGGCGCCATTCTTTTCCTGCATAAGTTTTGCGCCGTGGTGCTTACGCTGGCATTTCTCTATCACCTGAAAGACATCGCGACCCGCGCCTTGGTGCATCGCGAAAAGGGGATTTTCTGGGGGCCGACGTCGATGGTGCCCAACTGGAAGGACGCGCAGGACCTGATCGGCCACCTGCGCTGGTTTGTGGGACTGGGGCCCAAGCCGCAGTTCGAGCGCTACGCCTACTGGGAGAAGTTCGACTACTGGGCGGTCTTCTGGGGCATGCTGGTCATCGGCTTTTCCGGCTACGCAATGTGGTTTGCGCCCTTCTTCGCAAAGTTTCTGCCCGGCTGGGCGCTGAACGCTGTTCTGGTGGTCCATGGCGAGGAGGCGCTGCTTGCCATTCTGTTCATCTTCTCCATTCACTTCGTCAATACGCACTTGCGTCCAGACAGTTTTCCGATGGACATGGTGATCTTCACCGGCAAGGAGACGGACGAGGAGTTCCAGAAGAAGCGCACGTTGGAGTATCGGCGCCTGGCCGCCCAGGGAAAGCTGGAAGCAAGGGTGGGGGAGAAGCCGGTATATTGGTGGGTGAACTTCGCACGTGTCATCGGGTTCACCGCCATTCTGATTGGGCTTGTCCTTCTTGTACTGACATTGATCGGATACTTTGGCACCGCATAACAATCTTCAGAGGTCTGCATGTTCGATTTCGAAAAGCTGAGGAAGAGCCTTCGGCTGGTCCTGTTTTATGGCAACAACTGGACCAGCCTGATCGGCGGCGCAATCACCAGCGCGTCGGCCATTGTGCTGGTCGGTTTCTGGGTCGTCAGTTTCTTTGGACGCGGCGGCTCCTCCAATCCCTACCTGGGCATTCTCTTCGATGTGTTTCTGCCGGGTCTGTTCATCTTTGGGCTGATCCTGATTCCCATCGGCATCTGGCTGCGGCGCAGGCATCTCAAGGCGCTCGGTCAGATCCCTTCCGTCTATCCCCAGATCAACCTCAAGGACCCGGTCTTCCGGCGCGGGATCGAGATTGTCATCGTGGCCACGTTCATCAACTTCGTCATTGTGGGCACGGCCAGCTATCGCACCGTCTCCTACATGGATTCGGCGAACTTCTGCGGCCAGAGCTGCCATGTGATGGCCCCGCAGTGGGCCGCATACCAGGTCTCTCCGCACTCGCATGTGGCCTGCGTGGAGTGCCACATCGGCGCAGGATTCTCCGCCGCGGTGCAGGCCAAGGTGAACGGGACGAAGCAACTGACGGAGGTGACGCTGGGCAACTATCCGCGTCCCATCCTCGCTCCTCTCTCCGTGCTGCGCCCGGCGCGAGCCACCTGCGAGGCCTGCCATTCGCCGACGCGCTTCGTGGGCGAGAAGCTGCTGGTGGAGACGATGTACGGCGACGACGAGAAGAACTCCATCACGCGCACCGTGCTGGCGCTGCATCTGGGCGGAGTGGACTCGCTCTCCCACCTCAGCGGCATCCACGGCCACCATCTCGACGACTACGAGTATGTGGCCACCGACTCCACCTTCCAGACGATCATCGCGGTCAGCAAGCACAATGCGGACGGATCGACCACGCAATATGTAAGCTCCGACTGGAAGGGGCCGGTCACGGGCGTCACCCGCCGGATGGACTGCATGGACTGCCATAACCAGGCGACCCACACCTTCCAGACAGCCGAGGACGCCATCGACGAGGTGATGGTGGATGGCACACCCAGCGCCAGCCTTCCCTTTGTCCACAAGCAGGGGCTGCAAATGATTCAGGCGGAGTACGCCACGCAGGCGGAGGCTGCCGCAAAGATCGCCTCCGGGCTGGACGACTTCTACCGCACGCAGTACCCGGCCGTGTGGGCGGGCCAACGCGCTCAGGTGGACGCCGCCGCCAGGACTCTGGTCGCCATCTACAAGCGCAATGTCTTCCCCGAGATGAAGGTGACCTGGGGAACCTATCCCAACGGCATGGGGCACAGCGCGCCGGGGCACAATCCATCGCCGGGATGCTTCCGCTGCCACGACGGCAACCATACGTCGAAGGACGGCAAGACCATCACCAACGACTGCGCGGTCTGCCACAATCTGCTGGCTGTCGACGAGGC
>DAIRTY010000004.1:9085-27329 GCA_036803645.1 Acidobacteriaceae bacterium
GGGATTTAGAATGGATGGATGAGCGAGGGTAAGGTAAATTCGCGGAAGGTGGCGGAGTCGCAGGCGGAGCGCAGCGAGATTATCTTTCCCGCCGACACCAACGCCCTGGGAAACCTCTTTGGCGGACGCCTGATGCAGTTCATCGACCTGGTGGGCGCAGTGGCCGCCGTGCGTCATTGCCGCGCAATTGTGGTCACGGCCAGCATGGACCACTCCGACTTCGTCGCCCCGGTGCATGTGGGCGACCTGCTGATCCTGAAGGCCAGCGTCAACCGCGCCTTCCACACCAGCATGGAGGTCGGCGTGCGCGCCATGGTGGAGGACGCGCTGGGCCAGACGTTGCGCCACGTCTCCTCGTCCTACGTCACCTACGTTGCGGTGGACCGCGAGGGCCATCCCATCCCCGTGCCCTGCGTCATCGCCGAGACCGAGCACCAGAAGCGCCGCTTCGCCGATGCGGGACGGCGGCGCGAGATGCGCGGCGAAGAGACGCAGCGCTCCAAGGAGATTCGCGCCGCGCTGGGCGCGGGGTGGCACGTGTGACGGTTGCTGGTTGTTGGTAACGGCATCGGTATTGACGAAATTCATGGGTTCTTCTGCATCGACAAGCTCAGGGTCAGAATGACGACGTAAAACAGTCAAGCGCAGAATGCGCAAGGGAGATTTCTATGGGACATATGGGAGCAGGAGCTCCGCAGGGCCCGCAGCCATTGCCGGGAGTGACGTATGTAGTGGCAGTGGGCAGCGGCAAGGGCGGCGTCGGCAAGACGACCGTCGCGGTCAACCTGGCCGTGGCGCTGGGCAAACTGGGATACCGCGTGGGGCTGCTCGACGCCGACATCTACGGCCCCAATGTGCCGACCATGATGGGCATGTCGCGAGCGCCCAGCATGGTGGCCGATGACCGCATCGGTCCGCTCACGGCGCATGGCGTCAAGTTCATCTCCATCGGCCTGCTGGCGCCGGGCGACAAGCCCATGGTGATGCGCGGTCCCATGCTGCACCAGATCATCCGCCAATTTTTACAGCAGGTTGAATGGGGCGAGCTGGACTTCCTGATCGTGGACCTGCCGCCGGGCACGGGCGATGTGGTGTTGTCGTTGGTGCAGACCGTCCCGTTGACCGGCGCGGTGGTCGTCTCCACGCCCAGCGACGTGAGTTTGCAGGACGCGCGCAAGGCCATCGAGATGTTCGCCCAGGTCAAGGTCGAGGTGATCGGCCTGGTGGAGAACATGGGCCGCTTCATCTGCCCGCACTGCCAGCAGGCGGTCGATATTTTTTCCAGCGGTGGCACGGAGCGGACTGCTGGGCAGTTTGGCCTGGAGTTCCTGGGCTCGCTGGACCTCGATCCGGCCATCCGCGAGGGTGGCGACCGCGGGCTTCCGGTGACGCTGGCCGGGCCGGAGAGCGCGGGGGCAAAGCCGTTCTACGATGTAGCGCGCAAAATTGCTGCGCGCGCACAGGAGATCGCCGCCGCGAGCGAGCAGATTGTGGAGATCAGCTAGAGCCAGGTTCGAGGTGCAAGGTGCAAGGTTCGAGGTGCGTGATTCGGCGCAGGCCGCGGACGGAGTTGCAGAGGTAAATCTCGTCGGCGGCGCGTAGGTCGGCGAACGTCAGGATGCGCTCTTCGGCGCGTGGGAGGGCCTCCAGCAGGTGGCGGCGGAAGACGCCGGGCAGAACTCCGCAGGCCAGCGGCGGCGTGTAGAGGCGTCCGTCGATGCGGACAAAAATATTGCTGATGGCTCCCTCAGTGACCTCGTCGCGCTGGTTGAGGAAGATGACCTCGTCGAAGCCTGCCTGCTGCGCGGCGGCGAAGAGCCGGTCGTAGAGCGCGCGGCGGGTGGTCTTGTGGCGCAGGAATACGTCGGTGGATAGCGTGCGTTCGACGGCGAGCGTAACTTTACATTCGGTGGAGTTGGGTGCGAGTGGAGCGTGGGTCAGCGCGATCTGGCCGCGCGGGTCGAGGGTGAGGCGCGCGCGATGGCGGCTGAGCGGCGCGAAGGTTGCGGCCAGCGCGTGCAGGCGGACTTCGACCTCTGCGGCGTCGAAGGGGCGGTCGAAGTACTCGCAGGAGAGACGCAGGCGGTCGAGGTGCAGGGGCAGCAGCGTGTAACCGTCGTTCCACAGCAGCGTCTCGATCAAGTCGAAGGCAGGCTGGGTGCGGGTGAGGAATGCGGCCTTCAGGCGGCACTCGGCGAACTCGGCCGCAGGGTCCGAGTCGTAGACAATGCCGCCGCCCACGCCCATGTTGGCTGAGTTTTTATCGACGACCAAAGTTCGGATGGCGACGTTGAAGCAGGCGTCGCCCGTGGGCGCGATGAAGCCGATGGCTCCGGTGTAGATGCCGCGCGGCGAATCCTCCAGCTCGCGAATGATGCGCATGGTGCTGATCTTGGGCGCGCCGGTGATGGAGCCGCTGGGAAAGAGGCTGCGGAAGATCTCGTGCCAGCGGATGCCGGCGGGAAGCGTGCCGGAGACGGTCGAGGTCATCTGCAGCAGCGTCGGGTAGCGCTCAACGGAGAAGAGGTCGCGGACGCGGATGCTGCCGGTCGAGCATATGCGGCCGAGGTCGTTGCGCAGCAGGTCGACGATCATGATGTGCTCGCTGCGGTTCTTCTCGTCGTGGTGGAGCGCGAGCGCGGCAAGCGCGTCTTCGGCGGCGTCGAGGCCGCGCGGCCATGTGCCCTTCATGGGGCGCGTGGTGATCTGGCGCGAGCGCACGCGGAAGAAAAGCTCCGGCGAGAACGATAGGATGGAGCGACCCGCGAGGTTCACCAGCGCGCCGTAGGCCACGGGTTGCTGGCGGCGCAGCGCGCGGTAGAGATCGGCGGGCGAGGCGGTGGTGCGCAGGCGGATGCGGTCGGTGAAGTTGACCTGATAGGTGGCCCCAGCGGCGATCTGCTCTTTGATCTGCTCGATCTTGTCGCGATAGGCCTCGGGCGTGAGGCTGAGGGCGATCTCATCTTCGCTGAAGGCTGGCGCGCATTGTGTGGAGTGCGGCTGCGGCAATGGCGGCAGCGGCGGGCCGCTGAAGAGGCCTGTGTTGTGGTCGAAGACGATGGGTTCGCGGTAGACGCCGAAGCAGCCGAGCGGCAGATCGCGCTCTCTTTCGTCGGCGATGCCTTGCAGTGGGTAGCCGCTCTCGTAGGAGAGAAAGCCGGCGACGAAGCAGCCATCGGCAATGGCGGCTTCAATCTGCGCGAATAGGTTGGGCAGATCGTCCGGCGAGTGCGCGGTGAGAGTGCGCAGGGGGTCGAGGAAGAGATAGCTGCGGTGGTTCTCGGCGTCGAAGCGCGAGGTCTCCAGCAGCACGGAGCCGGGCGTCTCGCCCACCAGCGCGTGAATCGTCTCCGGCAGTGGGGTGTGCTGGGTCATGGGCGCGCGAGTGCGAGTGCGAATCTTCGAGCAAAACCACGGGAGCGGTTTCGGCTGCCGTGGCTCTGCGGGAGTTGGGCGTCAGGCAGAGCGGAGGTGGATGGCGTAGTAGGGCTGGTTGCTCAGGGTTGGGTTGAATGCGGGGTGGAGGGTGGCGGAGACAGCGGTGCGCAGCTCGAAGTAGTACTGCAGCGGGTAAGGTGAGTCGGTATAGGCGGCGGGGATGGCGGCTGTGTGGGCTGCGCCGGATTCCTGCATGGGCGTGGAGAGCCAGCGCTCGCCGTGGTTGACGTGGCGATACCAGAGAACCGCCTGGGTGACGCTCGGTGGCGTGGCGACAGCGAGTGCGAGCTCGTCTCCAGGTTGGAAGGATTTGGGGGCGGCGTGTTTTGCTGTGATCGCGATACGCAGGCTGGGCGCGCTGGCTTGCTGCAAGGCCGCGTGCGCGGAAAACGTATCGCCCACGTATTGCGTGAAGTGCTTTTCAAGAGCAGCGACATCCGCGTCGATCGCGGGTAAGCGGTCTGCCCAGTGGCCGCGCCGGAAGGGAGATGAGCCGTAGCTGATGTTGGAGGCGTAGACAGTCTTGGCGCGTTTCGACATCGTTGCCCAGGCATCACGCGCTTTGCCATAAGAGGATGTTGCTTCGTTGGCTGCATACGGGTCGTGCGACTGTTCGTACATGGAGTAGAACAGCGCGGCGCGGAAGAGGTTCGCATAGTAGCTGCCCAGTCCGTTGAGGATGAGGATGTCTTCCTCGGCGCGGCGGAACTCTGGCGTGCGGGCCTTTGAACCGGCTGCGGCGCGGGCTGCGGCGAGGCCCTTGGTTGACGTGTTCACCATCGCGTCCAGCCACTGGATCACTTCGCTGGAGTTGTAGCGTGCGTTCTTCGCGCCGGAGATGAGGTCTTTGGCGTGCTGGTCGATGGTGGTGAAGAGCTGCGGGTCGAGCGGGCTGATGGCGCTGACGTTGTGCGGCGCGGGTGAATCGGTGTAGAGCGACCGGCCGGTATACGGGAGGATCGAGACGGGGGTCAACATCTCCGGCCAGAACTCGTGGTTCGAGGCCGACGGGCACCACGCGGTGGTGACCAGCGGAAGGATGCGGCTTGCCGCTGCGAGCGCGGTTTCGAGCGATGGGCCGGCGGGGCCGAAGGCCTGTTTCAGATAGCGGTGCTGGAAGTCGGGCGCGGTGTCCGGGTTGTAGAGGTAGCGGCCCCAGAGCATGTAGGTGACGGCGAACTTGGCGGTGTCGAGCTGGGCCGGAGCGAGCGACGCATCGGCGTAGGCGTTGCGGCCTCCGGGCTGGCCCGAGCCTTCACGGCCCTTGAAGGTGAGCGGCTCGCACAGTTCCATGCCTGCCGCCCCGCAGAAGTTGGCGGCGCGCCCGTATCCGGCGGCGAGAGCAGGGTCGCCCCAGAGCAGGTGCCGCTGAGTGCCGGGCCATACGCGGTAGAGGAGTTCGATGCCGTTGCCCTGCTGGTAGAAGTCCCCGTAGCCGTAACGGGTGAACTGGCGCAGACCGCTGGAGACGGCGAAGGTGCCGGTAACGCCGGTGCGCGGATACTCGGTGGCGCGGATGTCGGCCTGCTGGTAGCCCAGGCCAAGGTGCTCGGCCCAGTATTTGGCCCCGGCTTTCACGGGCATTCCGGTGACGCGCGCGATCTCGATCATTCGCTGATCGAGACCCTTGGCGTGCATGTCGATCTCGATGGTGCGGGGCTTGCCGTCGGGTGTGCGGGCGGCAGGAATGGCCTCAAACAGCGTCTGCCAGAAGGGGTAGCTGCCCTCGGGGATGCCGCTTTCGCCGTGGATGCGCATCGTGAGCCCGGTGATCTGCGGGCAGTCCTTCAGGATCGCGGCCAGCGCATCGCGGCAGTACGCGGCGTGAATCTCCGGCGTGAGGCCGACGATGTGGTGGTCGGAGTGCGGGCTGTCGGTCCACTGATAGGCGTGGGTCCAGATGCCGAGCTGGAAGTCCATGCCGCGCCGCGCGGTCTCGGCGGCGATGAACTGCAAGGTCTCTAGGTTGCGCTGGCGTTCGCCGGGCTGGAGCGCGGGTTCGACGTGGACCTGCTCGTAGCCGGGAACTTCGACCAGGTAGGGATAGGGGAAGTGGAGATAGTCGCCTGTGACGCCGCGCGGGAAGTCCCAGCCAATACCCAGCGCAAAGTTGAATCGGTTGAAGCGCGCGGCGGCAAGCGTGTCTAGATATGCGGTCCAGAAGCCGCGATCGTAGAACCAGGCCTTGTCTTCGATCTCCGAGCAGAAAGCGCGGAGAACGCTGCGCACCTTGTTGGGAGTGGTCTCGATGATGGGTGAAGGCAGATGCAACTCGGCCATCGGGTCGTCGCTGAGGCGGATGCGTTCGGCGAGTTCGAGAATGCCGTACACGATGCCGCGTGCGTCGCTGCCGGTGACGAGGATCGCCGGTGTTCCCTTGTAGTTCCCGGGGATGAGGGCCATGCTCTCGGGCTGGGTGAAGTGGGGACGGTTGGTGAAGGATTTGGCGAGAGGATTGGTGACAGGGGCAATGAGGATGGTGAAGTCTGCGCCACTTTGCTTGTTGGCGAGCCCTTGCGGAGTGATTGCGGTGCGCAGCTTTTCCGTAGCCCATCGGACAGGCTCGTTGTTGATGAGCGGCGCATCGTCATCCGTAACGATGGCGATTCGCCGGTTTGGCGGTACTGCGTGGGCCAGTTCAGCCGCTGTCAACGACGCGGCTGCGGCACCTAGCTTGATAAAGGTGCGGCGGGTGGGTCGAGTGGGCATTTGCAACTCCAATCGCTACAGTACAAATTATGCGAAGCGCAGGCTGACGCGGCCGGCGTGTGCGAAGCCTACCTCGACCAGCGAGCCGGGGCGTGCGGGCGTGTTGCCGGTCCAGCTTCCGGTGGTGATCCACTGCCCGGCCTTGAGGCCCCCGGTGCGGGCCGCTCCCTCGTTGGCCAGGTAGGGAAGCAGGCGCATCAGGTCGCCCGAGGTGTTGGAACCGGTGCGTTCCACCTGCACATTGCCGTCGATGGCTAGCGTCACGGTCTCTGTCTTGAAGTCGATCTTCTTCCAGTCGTGGCAGGCGGAGCCGTGGATGAAGCCGCCGTGCATCTGCAGGTCGGCCATCGAGGAGAAGTGCGCGGCGGCCTTGGGGTCGATCAGGCCGGACTCCAGCTCCTCGATGATGGGATGGCAACTGGCGATGGCGGCGACCACCTCTTCAAGGGTGTAAGGCTTGGCGCGCGCGGGCAGGTCTTTGCCCAGCAGGAAGGCGATCTCCGCCTCCAGCACGCGATAGCGGAAGCGCGGGCCAGCCAGCAGCGTGCCGCTGCGGACCATCCAGGCCAGCGGCATGGGCGCGAAGAACGGCGTGGCGTCGGGCGAGCCGGCGCCGATCTTCCAGCCGCCAATGGGCCCGAACGCCGCGGCCATGATGCCGTGGACGAAGGCAGCCTCTTCCAGCGACTGTGGCTGGAGTTCGAGCGGAAGGTCGGCGATGGTGGTGTGACTGCGGCGTGCGTTCAGCAGCAGGTTGGCGGCTTCCAGGAGTAGTTGCATGCGGGTTTGAGTCATGGTGGTACCAGTGTCGCTCAAACGGGCGGGCTTTGTCATGGGCTCTGATACGGGGGTAGTGGGTCAATTTGAATTGAATGATTGAAGTTTTCGAAATGCTGACATTACGGGCAGTACCTACGCGTGGGTATCTGCGGGATCCGTCGGTGCGAGTTGGGGAGTGCTACAGCTTGCCCCATTCGTACGAGACCTCTGGAGAACAATAGGTCTCGATCACCTTGAGATTCATCGTGCCATTCTTCTGTCCCGGATGGTCTGCGCGAGGGATCAAGCTGAAGCGGAAGACCCCCATGTCGTTCGACCGAATGGCTTGAACGACCGTCGGTCCCGGGGCGGCTGTGTAGTGAATGTCGGTGTTTGGCGGAAAGCCTGCTCCAGTGATCAATGCCAGTTCGAACCCAGCAGTCAGCCGGACGGCACTCAACGTGCAGTTATTGTTCTTGCTCGCGACGGGGTCAGGTACGACCACGATTCCTATGGTTCCCCCGTCGCTCTCGAACAGAAAGCGGAATGGCTCTCCTTTGATCGGTGATACGGTAAATTCGATCGGATCATCGGGATTACTGGGGTCGCCGCATTGCAAGCTCACTCTGCCCGCGCACATTAGGATTCCACCTTTGCCGACCGAGATCCCTTGCATCACGGAGGTTGACTTATCCTCGCCGACAGGCAGTACCTTCTGCTCAAAGAGTGCTCCGCTGGTAGCGCCTTTGACAAAAATGTGGAACTGGACGATACGACTCCCCTGAGGTCCACGCCCTGCCGAGACTTCTTTTGCAGTAATAGACCATCCGGGCGGAACAGTGTTCTCCACGCCAATGTGAGTGTCCATCAGGTGGTTGACATAGGCTCCCACGGTATTGGCGGTTGGGGGCGGCACCGCTGCGGTCTGGGCCCGTGCCGCGACGCCAAAACACGGTGCAAGAAAAATTAGAGCGCTGAGGATTCCGGAGACGCGGTTCAACGCTGATTTCGGCATGGCCACAATGTTAGTCCTATCTAGGAGTTTGTTGAAAAAGGCATCTGGTGTCCGCTTGCCGAAAAACACTTGGCACCAGAATGCCCAGGATCGACTTGTAGTAGTCCGGTGACCCCAAAGCATCCCCGGATTTGTATCCGAAACAGGTCTTACAGTAGTTTTTCAGCAAACTCCTAGAAGGCGCTGCGCATGAATAGTAAAGCCTCCCTGAAAACGGGGTTTTCGCCAACTTCGATTGCCCCGGACTTCAAACTGACCCACTACCGAAACGGGCGGGTGAATTTGCTCTATCGCCGCCGTTCCCGCCTTCGCGCCCGCACAAAGCTGCTCACCGTGAAGTAGCCGAAGACCGCCAGCATCGCCACCGCGCCCACCAGTTTCCGATGCCCGGCCGCGTTCTGGTGCCACTCCCCGCGCAGATTCCACACTCCGGTTGCCGCGAACACAACGAAGAGCCCGAAGACGACGCCCACAACCTCCAGCCACAGCACGCCCCACAGGCGCACAAACGTCCTCCATGTGGGGCCAAAGCGCCGTCCCCCCCGCTTCAGCCCCTGCCTCGTTCCACGCGCCTTGATGACGGTCTGGGCCGCGGCATGGGCCGCGGCATGGGCCGCCTGATGGGCCACCTTGCTGGCCGCCGTTTCATTCGCCGCAGGGGCCGTCGTCTGCGTCGAATCCGCCCCTGGGCCTGCCTGTGGCCTCGCCGCCTGGGCGGAACTCGCACCCCGGCGCGCGCTCCTGCCCGAGGGATTATCCGCCGTGGCCGCGTCCACCGCAGAGGTCACCGTTTTCACCGCCTGCCGCGCTCCGAAGCCAAGCGCACGTCCAAAGCGAACCACATCCATCCTCGAAGTGTAGTGCAATTTCATGCTTCCCGTGGCCTTTGCAGGATTGTGCAAGCCGGTTTTCCCTGAGGAAAACCTCACCAGCGTCTTGCGTTGCGGTTCTGCCATGGTGAAACTGCTCCAGCCTCTCGCCGTCGCTCCGCGAAAGCCTGTGTTGTCATTCGCTGGTTGCGCTGGAGCACGCTCAACTTTCATGGCGTCAGATACGTCTCATGAATAGTTGAGGACAGACCGCACATGAATGCAACAACATCGAATTCCACTGAATTGCATCGCGAATCGCATGGTTTCCGCGGCAGCCCGGTTCAGCTTGCACTTGGCCTGTCGCTATTGCTGGCAATAGCGTCTCCCGTTCAGCGTGCGCAGGCCCCAGCCGCCCAGCCGCCGCAAGCTCAAACGGCGCAGGCCGTTCAGACGCTCGCATTTCCCGGAGCGGAGGGCTATGGCGCCACGGCCACCGGCGGACGCGGCAAGCCGGTGATCGCGGTGACGACGCTCGCCGACGACGGCCCCGGCTCCTTCCGCGCAGCCGTGACGCATCCCGGCGCGACCGTTGTCTTCAAGGTCAACGGCGTCATTCATCTCAAGAGCAATGTAACCCTGGCCAGCGACCTGACCATCGCCGGCCAGAGTGCCCCGGGAGACGGCGTCACCGTAGCCGACGCCAAGGTCACCATGACGGGCAGCCACAACATCATCATCCGCTACATGCGCTTTCGCGGCGGCATCGCCGAGTCGCAAGGCTCCAGCTCCCTCCAGCTTGGCAACGCCAGCCGCGTCATGCTCGACCACCTCTCCATCGAATGGGGACGCTGGGACAACATCCAAGCCGAGGGAAACAGCTACACTTCGCTCGTGAACTCCATCATCGGCGAGGGCATTGTTCCGCAGCGCTTCGGATGTCTCTGCGAGAGTGACTACATCTCCTTCAGCCACAACCTCTGGATCGACAACAAGAGCCGCAATCCCAAGGGCAAGGGCCACATCCAGTACATCGACAACGTCGTCTACAACTGGGGCGTCGATGGCTATGTAGGCGGCCACGGCGGGGCGGACCACTACGCCGACCTCATCGACAACTACTTCATCGCGGGGCCGGACTCCTCCGCCTCGTTCATCGGCGAGTTCACCAAGACCGACCACACCTATCAGTCCGGCAACCTGCTCGACGCCAACCGCAACGGAAAGCTCGATGGCCGTCTCGTCACGCAAGCGGATTTTGAAAAAGTCAACGCGGACATTCTTCCCAAGCCCTTCGCCACTCCCGAGGTCCCCGTCCACATCGATCCCGCCGATTCCATTGTCGGCGAGATCGCCCGTCAGGCCGGCGACTCCCTCTGCCGCGACGCTGTTGACGCCCGCCTGGTCGGCGAACTGCTCTCCTATGGGACGAAGGGCAAGCTCATCGCCGACGAGAGCGAGGTGGGTGGCCATCCGCCCACGGTGGAGGCGAAGGCGGCGCTGGACAGCGACGGCGATGGAATCCCCGACGCGTGGGAGTTGAAGCATCATCACAACCCGCACAATCCCGCCGACGCGCTGGCGATCGACGCGAAGACTGGATACAGCAATCTGGAGCTATATCTCAACGAGTTGGCAGACCAGCCTGTCCGCCAGTGCGCGGCGTCCAGATAGCTCTTTCCTGGGGCAGCGCTAGCCATCGAACTCCGTATCGTTTGCCGAAGAATCGCACTGCTCGAACAGCCGCCGAACGATGGGCCGAATGAGAAATACCACAGGAGAGTGCCATTGCGGCAGCATTCAGCCCGGCGTATTCTTGAGTTGAGAGCCCAAGAGAACGACCCGCAATGCCGTTCCAGCCGGTTGGCGTCGAGCAGCGCAGATGTCCCAGGGCAGGCAAGGCAATGCGGCCGAGTCGCAGGCAGGAGTTCAATACCAGGCAGCCCGGAGGCGGCATTGAATCAAAATGTGAAGAACCTGATTCAGAAGCTGGCCGAGGCAATCCACGAATCTGTCTCCGAGTCGGAAAACATCGCGGGCGTGGTGAAGGACATTCGCGACCAGGGATTCAGCGTTATGCTCTTGCTGGAGGCCACCATCGGCCTCAACCAGGTCGAGGGCGAACCCGGCGAGACCATGGACCCAGCCACCCAGGTTGCGAGCGGTTCCTTTACCCGCAGCGACCTCACCTTCCTCAAGTCCCTGCGCATCGCCCTTCCCGTTTCCGATTCTGAAGCCCACTCCGACAGCCTCAGCATCGGTTCTCCCGCCGATTCGGCAAACAACCCTTCAACCGACGCGTAGCTGGAAGCCGTCCTCCCCTCCACGCCCGCACGCAAGCGACCGCTCCGCTTTTTCACTCCGCATGGACCGCACTCGGCCCTCATCCAGCCCATATGCCCCTGGCCCTGGCACAAATGCAATACTCGCGTGGTAGACTCTCGTTTCGCATCCAATGGTCTGGCGGCGATGCTGAATCCGCTCTGATATTGTCGTATGCAGGGCCCACTTCGCTTTCGAGGGATTGAACGATGAGAGACACACTCGGTGTGCTGCTTGCAGGCGGGGCCGGCGAACGGCTCTTTCCCCTCACCCGCGACCGCGCCAAACCCGCGGTCCCCTTCGCCGGCCAGTACCGCATCATCGACATCACACTCTCCAACTGCATCAACAGCGACCTGCGCCACGTCTACATCCTCACCCAGTACAAGGCGCTCTCGCTCAACCGGCACATCCGCGAGGGCTGGGGTACGGTGGTGGCCAACGAGCTGGGTGAGTTCATCGAGATCCTTCCCCCCATGCAGCGTGTCTCCAAATCCTGGTATCAGGGCACCGCCGATGCCGTCTACCAGAACATATACTCCATCGGGTCCGAGGAGCCGCGCTACGTCCTCATCCTCTCCGGCGACCACATCTACAAGATGAACTACGGCCGCATGTTGCAGCAGCATCAGGACTCCGGCGCCGATGTTACGCTGGCCACGCTGCCCATCCGGCCCGACGAGGTCTCCCGCTTCGGCATCGTCGAGACGGCGCGCTCCGGTGAGGTCACCGGCTTCGTGGAAAAACCCAAGTCCACCGACATCCGATCGCCCTTCGACCCCAATGTCGTGGACGCCTCCATGGGGATCTATCTCTTCAACACAGACACACTCCTGCCCGAACTCATCCAGGACGCCGAAAACCCCGACTCCACCCACGACTTCGGCCACGACATCCTGCCCGGGTTGCTCGGCCGGGTCAAAATTCACGCCTTCACCTTCGTCGACGAGAACAAGCAGCGCGCCCTCTACTGGCGAGACGTCGGGACCCTCGAGGCCTACTACGAGGCCAACATGGATGTCGCCGGCATCACCCCCATCTTCAACCTCTACGACAAAAGCTGGCCCATGCGCACCCGCCCCTACCAGTACCCCCCGGCCAAGTTCGTCTTCGGCGAGCCGGGACGTACCGGCATGGCCATCAACTCCATCGTCTGCTCCGGCTCCATCATCTCCGGCGCGGTCATCCGCAACTCCGTCGTTAGCCAGGACGTCCGCGTCAACTCATACGCCGACGTCGACTCATCCGTCATCTTCTCCCACGTCAACATCGGCCGCCACTGCCGAATCCGCCGCGCCATCATCGACCGCGATGTCCACATACCGGACGGTACGGTCATCGGATACGACCCCAACGAGGACAAGAAAAACTACTTCGTCTCCGAGAGCGGCCTCACCATCGTCACCCGCGACTACTCCGTCTACGAGAACCCCGTTAGCCCACTCTTCCTGCAACCCGGTAACACCTGGTAGGAGACGCTTTCTGCGGTGTCGATATTCCCCCACAGGGCGAATGTAGTAACATAGCTACATTGGAGGTGCGCCATGCCGATCACCACTCTGTCCAGCCGCGAGTTCAATCAAGACATATCCCGCGCGAAGAAGGCTGCAAAGAAGGGCCCCGTGTACATCACCAACCGCGGACGGCGCGCCTACGTTCTCCTCAACTCGGAGGATTTCGACAAGATCACCCATCAGGAAAAAAGCATTGTCGACCTTCTGCGCATGCCCGAAGGTACCCCCGCGTTCGATTTCGACTTCGAATTTCCCCGACTGGAATTTCGCCCAAGACCAGTGGACTTCGATTGATCTATCTTCTGGATACCAACGTCATCTCGGAGATGCGCCCCATGCGGGCTCGTCAGCCGAATCCGAACGTCGTCCGCTGGGTCCGTTCGGTGCCGGGAAACAGCCTGTATCTTTCCACCATCACAATCTTTGAATTGGAACTGGGTGCCCTTCAAGCTGAGCGCCGCGATCCTCCAAAGGGACGGGCGTTACGTACCTGGATCGACCACTACGTGCTGTCCACATTTGACGGACGAATTCTCCCGGTGGATACAGAAGTTGCTCAACAGTGCGCTGCGCTACAGGTGCCGGAGACACGTTCGGAGCGCGATGCTTTTATAGCCGCCACAGCCTTGGTCCACGGCATGACTGTCGCTACCCGTAACACCGCCGACTTCGCCCCCACCGGCGTCTCGACCCTCAATCCGTGGGAAGCGTGACAGATTCGTCATTGAACAACTGTCAATATCCCTGGGTGTGTAGGTAGAAAACTACCGCCGATGCTACTAAGCAATAGATTCCGAAGAGATACCAGCGGCCGTTCTCCAGCCAGTTGCTCAGCCACTTCAGCGCCACCAGCCCGGCCAGGAACGCAAACACCGCTCCCAGCAGGCTCATCGCCACAGTCCCGTGCAGGTCGATGGGCGATCCGGTCGCTGCTGCCGCGTGGGTCGCATGCAGCAGGCGCAGGGCCTCGCGCCCAATCGCGGCCGGGGTAATCACCACCGCCAGCGCAAAGCTGAACCGCTCCGCCCGCTGCTTGGTCGCGCCCGTCAGCATTCCGACCGAGATCGTTGCCCCCGAGCGCGAGAACCCGCGGAAGGGCAGGCAGAGTCCCTGCACCAGGCCCATCCAGCCCGCCTGCCGCATGGTGACGCTATCGCTGGGCCGCCGCGTCAGGCTCGCCGCCGCCGCTCGCGCCGCCTCTGCCTTCGCGTCTGCCGCGTCCTGCTTCTTCTCGCCGAGTCCGGCGATCAGGATCAGAATCCCCGCGCAGGCCAGCGCCGGAGCCACCAGATCCAGCCGCCCGAAGAGATCTTCGATCTCCGCCTTGGGCGCGCCTTTGAACATGGTGTGTTCGATCAGCTTGATCAGCGCCTCGCCCACCACGCCGGTCAGCGCCGTCGCGTAGATCACCCGCAGCGCAAAGCGCTTGAATGCGTCTACCGTGGCAAAGTAGCTCTGCATCCACTGCTGCCAGAAGTACGCAATCACCGCGAACATCGTGCCGGTATGCAGCATCACCAGCAACAGCGTCATCTGCGGCGACGATGGGTCGAGCCCCATCAGCTTCTCGGCAACCACAACGTGGGCGGAGCTGGAAACCGGCAGCAACTCGGCGAGTCCCTGCACAATGGCCAGAACAATGACTTGATAAATTGGCATTCCGCTATTTTATCCGGGATGTGTGACGCGGTCTTGAACGAGTGCTAACGCAGACCTTATTCGCGGTCATTGCCGTAGACCGGGATCTGCTGCTGCACGCGATATGCAATGCTGGCCGCGCGCGCCGCGAAGTCCGACTGCGGATACTTCTGCTTCAGCTCCGCCGCCAGCCCTACCGCGTTCGCCGCCGCCTGCTCCGACCGCTTCTTCTCGTCCTGCACCGTGTACATCTCCACCAGCACGCCCTCGCGGTAGGTCGCCTTGTACAGCGCCTCGGCGGCCTTGGGGCTGTCAGGATAGCGGTCGGCATAGCGCTCGTAGAGGATGGCTTCCATCTCCGGGCACTTGGGCAGCCCCTGCCAGTCGCCGCACAGTTTGTTGTCGATCAGGTCGTAGGCGGCAAGCGCGGCGAACTTCGACGCCGGGTAGAGCTTCATCACCCGCTGCATATCGCCCTCGTAGAGCTGCGGCCGCAGGAACGCCTCCTGCTCGTGGGCCGAGGGCAGGGTGCTGATGTCGGCCTTGTCGATCTGCCAGCGCACGTCTGCCGAGCGGAAGATCGCCTCCGCCGCCAGCGGCGAGTTGGGGAAGTACTCCGCCACGCGCCTGTAGAGCAGGTGCGCCTCCCCGGCCGCGTCTTTCGGAGCGTGCGGCTGCTCGGCCAGCTCCTCAAAGTTCGCCGCCGTGCCGAAGAGAATCGCATCGCCGTTGGCCGTCGCCTGCGTAACGATGCCCTTGTCGTGAATCCATCCCGAGGCCGGCGTCACCGTCTGGTTCGCGCTGAACTCCGGCTTCTGGTCGTCGGGCTGCTCGTCCGGCGCGTCGGTGTTGGCGAAGACGCGCACCCATGCGCCGTTGCGCTCGATCACCACCACCTCGTGGCCCGGCAGCACCTCGGCGACGTGCTGTGAGGTATCGTCCGCCGCGACGTAAACAATCGCCGGATGCACCACGGTCGCCCGCGCGGCCCGGTCGTAGCCGGAGAGCGTGTCCTTCGGCTTCTTCTGTGCATTCAATCCGCACGATGTCGCCAGCAGTAGCAGCACAGCTCCTGTAATCCGTACGCGCATCGCTCTCATGGAGGCAGTTCTCATGAAGGTATTAGACTCCCACTCGCTCTCACGCGGAAGCATCCGCCGACTGGCCCGCATCCAGCTCCCGCCGCAGTTCCGGCTCGATGTTCCCGCCGCTCAACACCGCGACCAGCCTTTGGCAACATGGCAGCTCCGAGTGGTGGAACAAGGCCGCGGCCAGCGTCACCGCGCCGCTCGGCTCTGCCACCAGCCCGGTTGCCGCCAGCAAGCCGCGCATTGCAGCCAGAATCTGGTCCTCGCTCACCGTCACAATCCCATCCACGAAGCGCAGGATGTGCGCAAAGTTCAGCTCGCCCAGCGACTGTGTGCGTAGGCCGTCGCAGCAGGTCCGCGTCGTTTTCTCCGCCGGCCACTCCACCAGCGTCCTGGTGTCGAACGACTCCTTCGCATCCGCCGCCAGTTCCGGCTCCGCACCCCATACCTGCACGCCAGCTTCCGGTGCAGCCAGCTTCACCGCCGCGGCAATTCCGCTCAGCAGCCCGCCGCCCGAGACCGGCGACAGAACCACCACACCGCCTCCCGGTGTCATCCTGAGCGGAGCGCGCAGCGCGCAGTCGAAGGACCCCGAGGCATTCAACTCACCGCCGCCTTTCGGACCTTTCTCCCAATCGTCCTTCGACGGCCCCGCATCTCCGTCCGGCCCAATCACTCCAAGCTGCTCCAGAATCTCCAGCCCGCAGGTCCCCTGCCCGGCAATAATGGCCGGATCGTCGTACGGCGGAATGATGGTGTAGCCATGCGCGCGGGCGAGTTCCTCGGCCTTCGCCCTCCGCTCGGAGCTGGCCGGCCCCACCAGCACCACCTCCGCGCCCAGCGCAACCGTGGCCTCGCGCTTGATCGCCGGCGCGTTCTCCGGCATCACAATCACCGCGCGCGCCCCCAGCGCCCGCGCCGCATACGCCACGCCCTGCGCGTGGTTGCCGCTGGAGTACGTAATCACGCCGCGCCCCAGCTCCTCTTTCGAGAGCTGCGCGATCCGGTTGTACGCCCCGCGCAGCTTGAAGCTGCCAATCGGCTGCTCGCTCTCCGCCTTGATATACAGCTCGAACGGCAGCTCCGCAAGTCCGGCCAGCCGCATCCGCTCTGGCGATACCCGGTGCAGCCCCGTCCGCACAGCAACCCCGGCCAGCCGCCGCTGGGCCGCGCGAATCTCATCCAGTGTGATGATCTGATCCATCGCCGTTCTCCCGTCGTCCCTCCCATTGTCCGGCGCGCGAGCGGGTTGGGCAAGGCGGCGGGCGCGCCAAATAATTGCGAGTGACAAACGTCACAGCGGTCGGGTAATGTAACGGTTCAATGAATCTGGCAGGGAATGGAGCGGCCCGGGCCGCAACGCTCGATCTGTGTCAGCGTTTCAGGAGGGCAAAACCTTGAAGATCTCAATCCCATGCCTGCTTGCAGGCACCGCTCTGGCAGTTCTCTTCGCGATAGCCGGAACCACCGCAAACGCGCAACAAACCTATGTAAGCCGCTACGATGTCTACGCGGGATTCGCCGACATCGACAGCCCCGCCCTCGGTCTCAACGAGCACGGCTTCCACCTGCAGGCGGGGATGAACATGCGCACCTGGCTCTCGGTGGGCGCGGACTACAGCGAGGGAACCGGCTCGCAGATCCTGACTCCGGACCTCCTGCCCGCGGCAAAGCAGGCCACAATCTATAACAGCATCACCTACTTGGAGTCTGTGAATCAGCTGCCCGCCGGCTACCATCTCGCCGTGCCGGCCACCGCTGCCACCCAGACCTTCGCCTTTGGGCCGCAACTTGTCAACCGTCACTATTCGAAGCTCACTCTCTTCGTCCGACCGTCGCTGGGAGCGCTGCGCGAGCGCGCTGTGCCGTACTCGAACCCGGCCGATCCTTTTGAATCGGGTGTCGTAGCCTCGCTTGCGCCCGCCGGATTCAAGCTCGACTGGACTGGATTCTATGGCGTCGGCGGCGGCGCCGAAATGGCCGTCAACAAGCACGTCGGCATTCGCGGGCAGTTGGATTTTGTCTACAACCATCCCTTCAACGACATCATCGCCGATGGCCGCTGGACCTACCGCTTCTCGGTCGGCCCCAGCTTCCACTTCGGCCGCAACGTGGCCGCGGGCGGAAAGAAGAACCGCAAGCCGTAGATAGAGGCATCATTTACGCATCGCGAGTCGATAGAATCACGGTAGATGAATCCGGAAGGCCGTTGATGGAAGAAACGATTGATCTCGATGACGATTTACTTGCAAAAGCCAAGTCGTTCACAGGACTGACCGATATATCTGCAATCCTGCATGAAGCCCTGACCGCGCTGATCCAGCGGGAGGAGAAGCGGAGACTCGCTATTAGCGACCGGTAGAACTCTCTGCTGCATGGATCATCAGCGCGAAGAAGTGGATGAGCCGCCACTGGTCCATCGCTCCCGGCTTCGGCCCGTTCAGGTCCAGGTGCGAGAGCACGGGGCTCACCAGCATTGCCTTCAGCTCGTCCGGCTGTAGCTCGCTGGCCATCCACAGCGTCTCCGCCGAGGGAATGATGTTGTCCCCCTCGCCGTGCAGCAGGTAGACCGGCGTCCGCAGCGCGCGCAGCCGTCCCTCTGGCGAGAGCCCCACTGAGTCGCCCGCGTGGCGCGCAATCGACGCCGCAATCGCCGTGCGCGTAGCGGGCAGCGACGTATCCATCAGGTCCAACGCCTCGCGCCGCTGCGCCCCGGTCATTCCCAGCTTTGCCTCAGCCTCGCCGGGCCTGTCCTCGTAGAGGTGCGCCCGCAGCAGCGCGCGCACCGGGGCGAGATCCTGCGCGGGGACGAAGTCGTCGAGGTTCTCGTACTCCAGTACCAGCGGGCCGTACTCGTGCGGCGGCAGCGTCTCCACAGAGCCGTCGGGACGCGCGTCACGCCCGGTCAGGTAGTACTCCGCCACGCGCAGCATCGAGTCCTGCGATCCCACC
>DAIRTY010000005.1:0-19344 GCA_036803645.1 Acidobacteriaceae bacterium
AGGTTGACTCGGAACCGGAAGATCTACATCTACGCCAAGGATCAGGTTCAATCAGGAGAAGATTGGGGCGGCTACTGGGGTTCGAACCCAGGACATCCGCTGCCACAGAGCGGCGTTCTGCCACTGAACTATAACCGCCATACAATTGAGATTATAGCATCTGTGTCTCCGGAATGGACGGCCAGCGGATGGATCGAGCGCGGCTCGCGGAACTGTAAACGCGAGAGGCGAGGCGAACGCGAGAGGCGAATCGTCAGTCGCCGTTCCATTGGAAGACGTCCTCGGTGGGTACGCCGAAGACCCTGGCCAGCCGGAACGCGAGCAGCAGGGAAGGCGCGTACTTGCCCGCCTCCAGCGCGACGATCGTCTGCCGCGCCGCTCCGACGCGGTCGGCCAGCTCCTGCTGCGTCATCTCGCCATGATCGAAGCGCAGCCTGCGGATACGGTTCTTCAACTGCGCGTTTTCAGAGGGTGTCATCGCCGGCGCTCCTCCTGTACTGCACCAGAATCGCAATCGACTGGGTCACCCAGAAGACAACACCGCCGAGCCCAACCAGAAAGGGCAAGAAGCCGACGGGTACCATGTCCTGATGGCGAACATAGCTCAGATACGCCCATACGCCCATGCTCAGGAAGACGAAAACCTGCCAAAACAGGACAATGCCGATCATCGCAGCTCGATGGCTAATGTATATTTCGCGCTCGTCCAGCTTCACCTTGGTGTGTCTTCGACGGTCGTGGAAGTAGATTGAATTGGTGTTGTTATAGCCCCACAAGCTGCCGAATCCCATCTGGCCGACCCCCCATAGGCCGAGGACTCCGAACGAACCGCTCGCTCGCTGCAACGAAGTCGCTAGGTTCAGGTGAAGACGCCACTCGAAGAACGGAACAGCCATGAGATACAGAACCATGGCAATTGCGAAGACGATCAAATTGAACCACGCCCATCTCTCAAGCGGTGCTAAGGGAACGGTGTCTTTCATAGTGCCTCCAATCGTTATCTGAAAGCGATAAGTCTCCTGCAACAACCATAATGTACGTTATAGAAGACATTATGTCAACTAAAAATTACTTGTGTAGTTTTTTCAGCCCGGACTCGCGCTTTTGTGTGCCGCATCTCTGGTCGGCGGACAAGGGACAATCGTTCGTCGTCAGAGAGACTCAGTTTCCCCGCAGGGATGCTAGAGCTGATCTCCTGAAGATGTAGAGGCGCTACAAACAAAATACTGAGATTCTGGCTGCGCCAGAATGACGACTTGAGGGCTTCGGCTCTATATCAACAAGAGAAGCACTATAAACAGAGCGATGGTGGAAGAGGCTTCAGCGAAATCGCAGCGGAGTCATGCCTGATCCGCTAGCGGATGCTGCGCGGCTCTGGACGCGTGGTCTTGCTGCGACGGTTCCATTGCAGAGGCTGGCCGGGAGATATGCCAAGCGATAGCGGCGCAGCAGGTTGGTTAGTATGCTGCGGCGAGTGGGGTAAGATTGAAGGAAGTCGGGGCGTAGCGCAGCCTGGTAGCGCATCTGCTTTGGGAGCAGAGGGTCGTCAGTTCGAATCTGACCGCCCCGACCAATCTTGCAATCACGTTTGCGTCGCGCTTCGGGGCACTGCGGGGGGGCACTGCGGGTCTGTTCTTCGATTGAACTCAGAATTTCCGCACCGACTGGGCCACCAGCAGCAACAATTCAGCGCCCAACAGGATGATGATGATCCACTCGAGAAGTTTTTCCACCTCTGCGGCCCGATACTCGCCCATTCGCTGACCGCTCATCTCGTATATGCCCTCGAAGACCTCGAGTTGTGAATCGACGGTCTCCAATCTCGCATCGGTCCGCGCCTTCTCGCGCAGTTCCTCGCCCAGCTTCCGGCTGGCCGCCGGCAAGCCCGCTTCCGGATCGTATAGATGCGGTTCAATCCGCGCGAGACGGATGCGCCGCTGCAGCGTTCGATTCATGCGTTCGCCGACGGCCGCACTGCGTTTCAGATCGGCAGACGTTACATCGAACGCCAGTGCCTTGTCCTGCTCCAGTTCTGTCCATGAGTCGGCGATCTCGCGCTCGATGCGCCGCAGTTCAGCTTCATAATGAGCGAATTCGGCGACGGCGGAGAGGAGCGATTCCGCCTGTTCGGAATCGCATTGCAGTATGGCGTGGCCGGGACGCCACATCAACTCGACGCCGCGAAATTTGACGTAGACCGGCGGCGGCGCACCTGGGCCGTTTGTCTTCTCCAGCCAGTCCGCAAAGCCATGGTTCGTCCCCGCAGGCGTTCCTTGCGGCGGAGTGGACAATGGCAAAAGAACTACATCCATGACGTCGCCGCGCGGCCCGGCTGCAATTGCTCCAGTTGCCGTTGCAGGGGCCTCGGCCAGGATGGCAAAACGCGGCGCCGGGTCTCGAAAGGACATCAACACGCGATCGCCGCTCGCGATCTGTTCGACAAAATGAATGCGGCGTTCGTTCGCGCCGCGATGGATGGCCTGGACTGATTCGCTCATTTTTTGGACTGATTCGCTCATATTCTGGACTGTTCCGCCTATAAAGCCGCTGTACACATGGTCTCGGGAGTTCGGGAACACATGCGCGCCTCGATCTTTTCGGTCAGGCATTCCGCCACAAAGTCGGCGGAGTCGAGGACGCCGTTGATCGTCGAATCGAACAGGTAGTCGCCGACCGCGAAGAGGTTCGGCCGCGCAGGCTCGGGAATGTGGCGCGATTCCATATCCAGGATTGGCGAACCGCCCGGAAGCCCGTTGACCGCGCCGATCCAGCGGTGGACCTGCCCCTCGACAAACAACTCCCGCCCGCGTTGCATGAAGGAAGGCAGCGTATCGATCACCCTTCGAATCAACTGTTCGTCGGTATGATTGCTGGCGACCATCGCAGCATCCCCGGCCAACAGCCAGCCCAGCACTCCGGCGGTCCGGCAGCCGTTGCGCGACGACTCGTCGTACAGGCAGCAGCCGCCAAAGGCGTCGAGCATCAGGTAGGAGTCCTTGAAAGTCTGCTCCCAGAAGATCTCGCGAAACAGCACGCTCACGCGCAGGTAGTGGGCCGGGAAATCGTAGCGCACGCAGTGACGATGCATAGCTTCGCCCAGCTCGTCTCCTCCCCATTCGATCAGGGGGACACACGCGTTGGGCAGCGCCACCACCACGAAGTCGTACTCTTCGGACACGATCTTTCCATGTCGAACAGAAAGGACGCGCAACACCTCGTCCCCGGCGCGTTCCACCCGGACGACCGGCTCTCGCAGCAATATCCTGGCTTCAACACGGGCCGCCAGTTCCTGGGGCAACCGTTCAATGCCTCCTTCGATCGTGTACAGCCGCATGTATCTGGAGTCGTTCATCAGATAGTTCTGCAGGCCGTAGGCCGCGCTTGTGCGGTGCGGTTCCGTGGCCAGATCGCTATGCACCAGGGTGCGAAGATAGCGGCGCGCGGCTTCGTCGGGAACCTGTGCCAGCTCGTCGTGAAAGTTCCTGCCCGCCTTCGGATCGTCGTTCGATTCCTGCCAGTCGGAGTCGTAGTACTCCTGCGGACTCGACCATTGCTTGGCGCGCGCGTCGAATTCAAGCAGGGCCTGCCGGGTCGTTTCTCCATAGACACGGCCAACGTCATCGAGATTGCGCATCATCTGGCCGTGGATGAAGACCGCGGTTCCGCTCATCGGCTTTACCTTCAACCCCAGCTTGTCGACGAGTTCGCGCAGCGGGTCTTCCCCAACCTGCGAATAGTCATAGAGCTCGGCCGCCCCTGCTTCGTAGGCCACCGGCGCCGACTCGAATTGTTTGGTGAGGATCTTGCCGCCCAGTCTCGAACTTGCCTCGTAGATGGTTGCTTCAAACGGCAGGGAGCACCGCTGTTGCAACTGATACGCCGTCATCAAACCACCGGGGCCACCGCCGATAATTGCAATGCGGCAAACCTTCGGCATATCACTTAGTCCAACTTCACCAGACATTTGGGGATTCTCCCTTGGTGCTTCGGACAACTAAGTGTCCATCCAGGAGAAAACCCAGTTGGATCAGAAAGTCGCGTTCCGAGCAAATCGTCTTGCGTCCGCTGGCAAGCTGTACGTCGCCAACGTGTCATCCCAGTGCAATGGTCTCGATCATAAGCTGTCGAACCTTAAGACGCAGTCGCCGCGGGAAAGGCTGCGCGTTGCGACTCTCTAAATGCTGCCGGGACGACTTCCGACCCCACAGGGATGTAGAACGAGTTCAATCTCGGGGAGTCTCGCATTGGAGCCATTCCACCTGTGCAGGACCGCGCATTGCCAATGGAAGTCCGTGGTGCCGAAATTGGACCCGGCAAAGCTTCAAGGAGACAGACGGGATCAACAGATTTCAACAATCTGGCTGAAGATAAAGGGCTTGCCAGCCATGGCGGAATGTTGGCATACCCACCGAACAACCTATCCTGAGATTAGCCATCTTATGGTGTGAGCGCTTTTTCAGCCGGATGGTTGAGACGAGCGAAGACGGGACACCGCAGTATCCAACGCATCTACCAGGAGCCGCAGCTACCGTACATGAGGTTCCATATGCGTGGATCGAGAGTTCTACTTTGTGCAGCAGCGTTGTTCACTTCCGTGGCTTTGGCTTCAGCGCCAACGGCAAACGCACAGATTGTGGTTGGCATCGGTGTTCCATCCATTGGTATTGACATCGGTGTTCAGCCGGTCTGTTCCTATGGCTACTACGGCTATGCACCCTATGCCTGCGCGCCCTACGGTTATTATGGGTCGGGCTACTTCTATAACGGCATCTTCCTGGGCATGGGCCCATGGGCCAACTGGGGCTATGGCCACGGCTGGGGTGACCACCGTTTTGTCGGCTACGGTGGAGGACGCTATTACGGCGGTGACGGCAGAGGACGCTATGCCGGTCGATCGGGCGGGAATGGATATGCTCGCGGAGGCGGAGGTGGCTATGCAGCCAGCCGCGGACGTCCGGGCGGCGGAGTAGCTGTACAGTCCCGCGGCGGCGGTGGGGCAGTTCGCGGTGGCGGCGGTGGCGCAGTTCGCGGTGGCGGCGGCGCAGCACGCGGCGGTGGTGGCGCAGCAGTACGTGGCGGCGGCGGTGGTGGTGGAGCACGTGGCGGCGGTGGCGGTGGTGGAGCACGTGGCGGGGGTGGTGGTGGAGCACGTGGCGGCGGTGGTGGAGGAGCACGTGGCGGCGGCGGCGGTGGACATCGCTAGCTGGTTGGACGCTGCGTGAAGCAGCGCCTGAAATCAACTTTGCAATCAACTGCGGCGGAGCAAACCAGCTCCGCCGCAGTTGCGTTCGAATCGCCGGGCAGGTATCGCCGCTCGAAATCATCGGACAAGGTTCGCAGGACAAGAATCGCTGGACAATAATCCTGACCGGAAATCCTCGGCCAACTAACCGAGCTATCTCTCTTTGGGTCTACATCCCGACTCCAATGCAACGTCTTCCTGCGGGACAATATGCCATTGGAACCAGGGCACGCCCATCCTTCGCTGGTGTACGATGAGTTTGAATCCGGTTGAGTTGAGTGGTTCCCTCGAAGCCCGCTTGGTTCTTCGCTTTTTCATGCGTCCCTATCGTCTAGTGGCCCAGGACTCCGCCTGTTCCCGGCGGCGACACAGGTTCGAATCCCGTTGGGGACGCCAACAATAATTGCATCCGTCCGAGGCGCCGCGGGGTAATGCGGGCAAGTTGACGCGGCGTGCGGACTCGCAGGCGTGGTGTGTGATTGGGGTCACCGACCATGGGGCGATCCGCCGATACTCTTGGATTGGGTTCCCGGAAATCAGGGAGCGGGCCGGCAGCAAATCGCCCGCGGAGATCAATCGGCCCATCCCTTGAAAGTGAGCGAGACCATGGCGTACGTAATTACCGATGCGTGTCAGAAGGATTTTCTGTGTGCGGCGGAGTGTACTACAACCGCGATTCATCCCATGAGCGATGAGGCCGGCGCGGACACGGTGACCCAGTTGTTCATCAATCCCGACGAGTGCATCGACTGCGGCAACTGCATCTCGATCTGCCCGTCGGGCGCGATCTTCCCCATCGACGAACTGCCGGCCGACAAGGCGGAGTTTGCCGAGAAGAACGCCGCGTACTTCCAGTAAGACCGCAATGCCTCGGGCTGACCGGGCATACCAAGTTCGCGCCAATCTGCCAGCAAGCGCCTAGGCCTCGTTCGTTCGCGGGGCCCAGGCGTTTTGTTCTTCAGGCCTGGACCGGCGCAGCATGGGATGGGCCGCATCAGTGACAGGACGGCTCATCCTGGAACTGCTTGGTCGCCGCCATGGCGGCAAGCCCGCGTGCGCAGCTCAGGATCTTCTGGTCCAGCGGGTTGTTGTCGAAGGAGTCTGGAGCGGAGTAGCTCGATTTGCTGTGCATCGCCAGAAACTGATCGCTCATCTGCTGCATGTTGGTGAACTCGTTGCGCAGCAATGCGACTGCATTGCGGTCTGGATCGGTGGTTGCCGCGGCGGTTGCCAGCGTGAGCTTGCTATCGGTCGAGCGGCGCAGTCCGCCCACCCAGTTTTCGGTGACGGGATTATTGGTCTGCACAGCGGTGACGATGGCGACACGCCATTCGCGGATCGCGGTCAACTCTTCAATCTCCGCGCGCAGAAAGGCTTCGGAGAGCTGCGGGGGCTTGCTCGGCTGGACGGGCTGCGCCGTTGTGGCCGCTGCGGCAGGCAGCGTCAGGATGGTCTGGCTGCCCTGAAAGCGGATCGATCCGTGCGTGATCCGCGCCAGCGACTCGACATCCACATACGACTTACCGTTGATCTGCACCAGCGAGGCGTGGTCGGGCTGGCCGGCGATGGCGAGAGTTGCAGCCTGTTGTGTCGCCTGCGCCGTGGCCGCGATCGGCAACGCCAGCAGAACAGCCAGCTTCGCCAGTGAGCGTACGGATCGGTTCTTCATGGGGAGTGCTCCTTGTGCCTGTCGGTTGGATGCCCATAGACCTCCTCAGGGCAACCTCACAAGAGCAAAAGCCTAACACCGATTCATACCGATGGAACCGATTCAAAGAACGACAAAGTAAGTAGAACTGAGAGCCGTTGTAGGGCGGTTTCGGTAATGGTGTAGACCATTTGTGGAGCAAGCAAAAGCAGATTCCTTCGCTTCGCTACGGAATGACAATCAAAAGTGGTCTATGCAATTCCGAAAATGCTCTAAGCAATCCCTGTTCTCAACCGTTGTCTGTTTCTCATCGGTCTCATCGGTGCAGATCGGCGTTAAGTAGTTCGTTCCCGCCGCACGGCTCGCTTGACCTGCGCGTATTGCAGCAGAATGAAACTGTCTGTCATGCCGGCGATGTAGTCGGCGACGACGCGCGCCAGCCCTTCGGTTTCGATCTGTTCCACGTAGCCTGAGGGCAGCTCCTCGGGTTCGGCGATCCAGAAATCGAAGAGCGCGGTGACCACCTGCTCGGCCTTGTCGTGCTCCAGCGAGAGCGCGTGGCAGGTATAGAGCGTCTCGTAGAGGTACCGCTTCTCCTGCTGGCGCTGGGCCTCCGCCAGCGGCGAGAAGGTTGCCAGCCGCGCCGGATGGGCGCGCACCTCGTCCAGGCTGGTGGCGCCGAGGGCACGCGTGTTGGCCAGCGTGGTCGCGATCAGGTCGTCGGTCAGGATGTTCTGCATCCGCTGTAGCGCCTCGTAGAAGAGGAACTTGGCATCGACGCCGGCGTGCTGGCGCTCCACATGCGCATAGCTTTGGGCGAGCAGATCGACGTGCTCGCGGATGTGGTCGATCTCCAGCAGCCCCGACTCGACCCCGTCGTCCAGGTCCGCGGTGAGATACGCAATCTCGTCGGCCAGGTCGATGATCTGCGCCTCGAGCGGCGGCATGCGGTCCAGCATGTAGACGGCCAGCTCGGGATACTGCTCGGGGCTATAGTCGCGCGAGTGCTTGATGATCCCCTCGCGCACGCCCGCTGTCAGGTTCAGCCCGCGATGCGCGGCGTAGCGCAGTTCGAAGTGCTCCACGATGCGCAGCGCGTGCAGGTTGTGGTCGAAGCGCAGGCCGTGGCGCTTCAGGCATTCATCCAGCGCGCGCTCGCCGGCGTGCCCGAAGGGCGGGTGCCCGATGTCATGCACCAGAGCAAGGGCCTCGGCCAGCTCCTGGTTCAGGCCCAGCTCCTGGGCCACGCCGCGCGCGATCTGCGCCACCTCGATGGTGTGGGTCAGGCGGCTGCGGAAGTGGTCGCTGGCGCGGCTGGTGAAGACCTGCGTCTTGCCTGCCAGGCGGCGAAAAGCGCGCGCCTGCACGATGCGTTCGCAGTCGCGCTGGAATGCAGTGCGGCTTGGCCGCCGCGGCGCGGCGTATACGCGCTGGGTGAGTGCATCGTCCGCGTCTCCGCAGACCGCGCAGCAATGCAGGCCGGAGTTCTTCGTCCCATTCAAAGTCACAGTGAATTAAGTGTACCGTGCGCGACGAAGTGGGCACGGCTGCATGGCCGTTACTTGGCGTCCTTGTCGGAGGCGGGGCCCAGCTTGGCCAGTTTGACGCGCGCGGTCTCCAGTTTGCGCTGCACCTTATGCACGTCCTCGGGATCGGCGTCCGCCGGCAGCGAGTGGGCGTACTCGGTCATCGACCGCTCCCATTGCGCCACCGCCAGCTTCAACTTGCCGGTCTTCTCGTAGAGCTCGCCCAGATGGTCATGCACCGTCGGGTCGCTGTTGATGCGCTCGTTGGCCTTGCGCAGGTTCTCTTCCGCCTCGGTGTACTGCCCACTCTTGAAGTAGGCCCAGCCGAGCGAGTCCAGATAGGCCCCGTTCTGCGGCTCCATGTCCACCGCCTGACGGATCATCTTGAGCGCCTCGGGCAGCTTCTCGCCCTGGTCGGCCAGCATGTATCCCATGTAGTTCAACACGCCTGGGTTGCGCGGGTCGATCGCCAGCGCCTTGCGGAACTGGACCTCGGCCTGGTCGTACATCTTCTGCCGCTCGTAGAACTCTCCGCGCAGATAGAGTACTTCGAGCTTCTCGTCCGGCTTGGCGGCCAGCGCATCGGCCTTGTCGAGCTGCTCGCTCGCCTCCTTGAAGCGCTTGAGGCGGATGTAGATCTGGGCGAGATCCTGCACCACTTCGCGGTCGTCCGCGCCTCCGGTCAACTGGGCCTTGGCCAGGGCGATTCCCTCGACCTCCTGCCCGGTGTCCGCGAGCTGAATGGCATAGGTTAGTTGCATGAGGTGGTTTTTGGGCAGGGCCTTGGCGGCCACGCCGGCGGCGGCTGTTGCGTCCTTCCACTGATGCGCATCGCGATAGGCCTCGACCTCGCCCGCATATCCGTCGTCTGCGTAGCAGGGGTGGGCCAGATCGTCACTGGACGGGCCTCCGTCGCAGTTGCCGCCAAGCTCCACGATCTGCTTGTATGCCTCCACGGCCTCCGTGGTCTTGTTCTCTTCGCGGTCGATGATGGCAAGCCGATCGAGGAAGGTCGCGCGGTTCTGCTTCTCCTGCTCGGAGTACTTGCCATCGGGGTGCGCGGAGGAGTTGAGAATGCCGGTCAGTACATCGGTTGCCTGGCTGTACTTGCCCAGCGCGTCGTAGATGAGCGCCTCGTTGTAGCTGAGTTCGAGCGAATCCTGCACGTGCGACTTCGCCTTCTCCAAGGTTGCCAGCGCCTCGACGTAGTGGCCCTGGCGACGCTGAATCTCGGAGATGCGAATCTCCGACTGCGCGTCCGTGGGGTCCGCTGCCACTAGCTGGTTGAACACTTTAAGCGCTTCATCCAACTGGCTGTCCACCAGCAGGGCCGTGGCCAGACCGCGCTCGGCATCGGGATTGTCCGGGTCGATGTCCAGCGAGCGGCGATAGGCCGCGGCAGCCTCCTTCGGCTTCTTCAACAGGTCGTAGCTGGCCCCCAGCGCGAATTCGATCCGCGCCGTCCGGTCCGCCACCGGCACCGCGGAGAGCGTGTCAACCGCGCGCTGCGCATTCCCCTCCTGGCCGTAGAGCGCGGCCATGCGCAGCACCACTTCCTCGCTGTCGCCGTCGATCTTCTGCGCGGCCTTGAACGCCGCCTCGGCCTTGGCGGAGTCGTGGTTCAGCGCATAGAGCTGACCGAGCAGCAGCTTGGTCTCCAGGTCCGCCGGCTTCAGGCGCGAGATGGTCTCGTACTCGGCGATCGCCAACTGCAGCATCTCGACCGCCTGTGCGCCCTGCATGTCTCCCAGCGAACGCAGATAGACCTGCCCCAGCAGGGTATGGGCCGCCACATCGTCCGGGTTCTTCTTCAACTGGTCCTGCGCGGCGCTCACCGCGTCCTTGATGCGCCCGATCTTGAAGTAGAGGTCGGCCAGGCCGTCCTCCAGCAGGACCGAGTTGGGATCGGCGTCCAGCGCCAGCTTGTACTCCTCCACCGCCTGGGTCGCGTAGTCCGGGCGTCCGGCGCTGATCGCCATCTCCTCGTAGAGATGCGCCAACCCGTAGTGGTAGTAGGCGCTGGAGCGGTCGGGTTGCGTCTGGCCCTGGCCTGCGGCGGCCTGTGATGCAGGACCCGGCCTCCGCTGCAGCGCCTTCTGCTGCATCGGTGGGTCTATCTGCCTGGGGGCGTCCTGCGGCTTCGAACCGGCCGGAGGAACAGTCTGCTGTGCGGCGGCCAGAAGCTGTGGCGTTGCAATCAGCAGGGCGATGGCCCACACCAGCCGGAGGGGGTGAATCCGTGAAGCTCGAACGAGCAAGGCCATGGGCATAGGTTCCTATCCAGCGAGGTCGGGGATACAGCCACCAGTTAGACGATGCGGTGCATCCATTGGATGCTGTGGGCGGCGTCGAATGTGCCAACCCGGCAGAACACTACCATTATATCTGTATCGGCAGATCGAAATATCAGTAGACCGAACGAGTTGGAGCAGCCTGCGGAACTCTATCCGTGGCGGAAGTGGCGGATGCCGGTGAAGACCATCGCAACGCCAAGCCGGTCCGCCGCCTCGATTACCTCGGCGTCGCGCACCGACCCACCGGGCTGAATAACGGCAGTCGCTCCCGCCGCGACCACGGTCTCCAAGCCGTCCGCAAAGGGGAAGAAAGCGTCGGATGCGGCGACGGTTCCGGCCAGCGGCAGGATGGCCTTCATCGCACCAAAGCGAGCTGCATCGACCCGGCTCATCTGTCCCGCGCCGATGCCGACGGTCTGGCCGTGTCCCTGGTTGCAGCGCGCATAGACGATGGCGTTCGACTTGACGTGCTTGCAGACGCTCCACGCAAACAGCAGCGCGCGCATCTCATCGGGCGTGGGCGTGCGCTTGGTAGCGACGCGCAGATCGGCCTCTGCGACAGAGACGCGATCGGCGTCCTGCATCAGGAATCCGCCCGAAACCTGCTTCAACGCCCGCACCGGCTTGTCCGCGTCCGTCTGGCCCGCGGCGATCTCCAGCAGCCGCAAATTCTTCTTCGCGGCGAAGCGCGCAACCGCCTCGGGCGTGAACGACGGCGCAATGATCGCCTCGACGAAGAGCTTGGCGATCTCCTCCGCGGCCTCTGCGTCCACCTCGCGGTTGATGCCAATCACGCTGCCGAAGGCCGAGACGGGATCGGCCTCCAGCGCGCGCCGGTAGGCCTCGAGAACGGTCGCGCCGGTCGCCGCGCCGCATGGGTTGGTGTGCTTGATGATGGCGACGGCGGCGGCGGCGGCGGCGAACTCCGCTGTATCAAATTCACGAACCAGGTTCCAGCAGGCATCGAGATCGACGATGTTGTTATAGCTCAACTCCTTGCCCTGCAACTGCTTCGCCGCAGCCACTCCGCGACCGCTTCCATCGACCCCGTTTTTTTGGATGTACAGCGCAGCCTTCTGGTGCGGGTTCTCGCCGTAGCGCAGCACCGTCTTCAGCGGAGCGATCACGCGAACGGCCTGCGGCAACGACTCCGCGTCGAAGACCGCCGGCTCGCCGTGCGCAGCGGGCGCGGCGATGCTCTCCAGCGTGGTGGCAATCCCCGCGTCGTAGGCCGCCGTCACCGCGAAGGCCGCGCGCGCCAGCCGCCAGCGCGTTGCACGGCCGAGCGAGCCAGCGTTCGCGGCAAGCTCGTCAGCAATGAGCGCGTAGTCCGCCACGGACGTGACAATCGCTACGTCCTCGAAGTTCTTGGCCGCCGAGCGCACCATCGACGGGCCGCCGATGTCGATGTTCTCGATAATGTCGCTGAACGCCGCGCCGGGCCGGGCCGCCGTCTTCTCGAAGGCATAGAGGTTGACCACCACCATGTCGATGGGTTCGATCCCGTGTTCGCGCACCGCGGCCATGTGCTCCGCATTCCCGCGGATGTGCAGGATGCCGCCGTGGACCTTGGGATGCAGCGTCTTGACGCGACCGTCGAGCATCTCCGGAAAGCCGGTCAGGTCGCTGATGTCGCGCACGGTGAGGCCGGCCTCGCGCAGGGCGCGCGCGGTTCCGCCGGTCGACACCAGCTCGATGTTGTGCCCGGCCAATGCACGGGAAAACTCAACCAGGCCGGTCTTGTCGGTAACGGAAAGGAGTGCGCGACGAACGCGGCAAAGGCCGCTCGCAGTTTCAAGGCTGGCTGAGGGAACGGATTCAGTGGTCACGCCACTATTTTATGCCGAAGCGGCTGACCCGCCTGAGGAAAGCTCGGCTATGCAGGAAGCCAAATCCTGAGGAAAAACCGTCCGTTATCGCGCCATTGCGCCGGTGAGGTCACTGACGCGGGCTACGCCGTGGCTGGTGCACCAGCGGCGCAGGCCGCCCGCGATGTTCTCCACTGCGCGCGGATCGGCGAAGCTGGCCGTTCCCACCTCGACCGCGGTCGCGCCCGCCAGCATAAACTCCACCGCGTCCTCGGCGCGCACGATGCCGCCCATTCCGACCACGGGAATCTTCACCGCCTGCGATGCCTCATGCACCATGCGCACCGCGATGGGCCGGATGGCCGGGCCCGACAATCCGCCAGTCACGTTGGCGATGCGCGGCTTGCGCGTCTCGACGTCGATGGCCAGAGCCAGAAAGGTGTTGACCAGCGAGATGGCCTGCGCGCCCGCGTCTTCGCATACCTTCGCCATCAGGCCGATGCTGGTGACGTTGGGCGAGAGCTTCACCATCAGCGGACGCTCGGCGGCCTGGCGGCAGCGCGTCGCCAGTTGATAGAGCGAGTCCGGGTCGGTGCCGAAGACCATGCCTCCGTGGCTGGTGTTGGGGCAGCTTGCGTTCAGCTCGTAGAGCGCGATGCCGGGCGCGTCGTTGAGGACGTGGACCACCTCGACGCAGTCCTCGATGGTATAGCCGAAGACGTTGGCGATGACGACCACGCCGGGGACCTTGCGCAGCCTGGGCAGCTTCTGTTCGACGAAGGCGTGTATGCCGATGTTCTGCAGGCCGACGGCGTTCATCATTCCGGCGGGGCTTTCGATGATGCGCGGGCTGGGGTTGCCGGCCATCGGCTCGCGTGAGAGGCCCTTGGTGACGAAGGCGCCGATGCGATCCAGCGAGACGATCTCCTCGAACTCGAGGCCGTAGCCGAAGGTCCCGCTGGCCGCAATCACGGGCGAGCGCAACTCGACCCCAGCGAGAGTCACGCGCATGTCGGGCTTGCTCAGCTTATCACCGCCGTTCGCATCCCTCCCAGTGTAACGGCGAACGGCGGTCGGGCGCATCCACATTGCGCGGAGGGTAGAATTGTAGGGATGCTTGACCTTGGCTATGTGCGCGCGAATCTGCCGGTTGTGGAAGAGAAGCTGCGCGCGCGCGGCATGGACCCGGCAGTCGTGCTCGGCGAGTTCATCGAGAGAGATCAACTCCGCAGATCAAACCTAACGACAATCGAGCTTGTGAAAGCAGAGGTCAACCGTCGATCAAAGGAAATCGGACACAGAGCCCGAGAACAGGCCCAGTCTCTTAAGAGCAACTTTTCTGCCGCGGATCAACTTACGGAAGAGTTCAAGAAAGATCACCCGGTCGCGACTGCTCTCGTTGGTGCTGCTCCAGAAGCTACCGCCCGACAACTGGCGACAACTCTTGAGGAAAGGGAGCAAATAGGAAATTTAAAGAAGCGCCTCAAAGAGCTTGAAAGTGCCGCCCCTGATGAAGATAAATGGAAAGAATTGCTTTCAGGTATTCCTAACCTTCCCCAAGACACAGTCCCTCTAGGCCTATCCGAGCGCGACAATCGCGAAGAGAAGACATGGGGGGAGAAGCCGGAGTTCGGCTTCCCTGCCCTGCCGCACTGGGAGATTGGCGAGCGGCTGGGGATTCTGGACTTCGAGCGGGCGGCCAAGATTTCGGGATCGCGCTTCGTCGTGCATTTCGGTCAAGGAGCGCGGCTGGAGCGCGCGCTGGCCAACTTCATGCTCGACCTGCACACCCGCGAGCATGGCTACACCGAAGTCCTGCCGCCCTACATGGTCAACTCGAAGTCGCTCTTCGGCACCGGCCAGCTCCCCAAGTTCGCCGAGGACCTCTTCCACTGCGACGACAAGGGCGCGTTCGAGTCGGGAAAATATCAGGAGAACGACCACTGGCTCATCCCCACCGCCGAGGTTCCCGTCACCAACCTCTTCCGCGATGAGACGCTCGACGAGTCGCAGTTGACGACCAGCTTCTGCGCCTACACGCCGTGCTTCCGCAGCGAGGCGGGAAGCTATGGCAAGGATGTGCGCGGGATGATCCGCCAGCACCAGTTCCAGAAGGTCGAGCTGGTGAAGTTCTGCAAGCCGGAGGATTCCAACGCCGAGCACGAGCGGCTGACGCGCGATGCCGAGCGGGTGCTCGAACTCCTTGGCCTGCCCTATCGCCGGATGCTGCTATGCACCGGCGACATGGGCTTCGCCTCGGCCAGAACCTACGACCTGGAGGTCTGGCTGCCGGGTCAGAGTCTCTATCGCGAGATTTCATCTTGCTCCAACTTCGAGGCGTTTCAAGCGCGGCGGGCGAACATCCGCTTCAAGCCCTCCGGCAGCGCACAGGGCAAGAGCAAAAAATCCGAGTTTGTGCATACACTGAATGGCAGCGGGCTGGCCGTCGGGCGCACATACCTGGCGGTGCTGGAGAACTATCAGCAGGCCGATGGCACGGTGCGCATTCCCGAGGCGCTGCTGCCGTATATGAACGATCCAGGCAAACCGCGCGCGGAGTGGGAGACAGGCATCGCGCCGCAGCGGCACACGGGCAGGAGCTAGGCAGGAGCAAATTTATGGGCAAACTTCTACACGACTATTTTTTCTGGACCTACGAGCGCGGCAGCATTCACTTCGACATCATGGTGACGCTGATCCTCGTCTTTCTCTTCGTCTCGCCGCATGTCATCAACTTCAAGGACCGGCCGGTGGAGACGGTGGCGCTGCAAGGCAGCGAAGTGCTGGTGAAGGAAGCGGGGCACGAAGGCACAAACAGCATCTTCGTCTTCCAGATTCGCAGCGACCAGGCGGGCGGGCCGACAGCCAGCCAGACCGACGACGAGCGGCAGGCAGCGATCCTGCGCGTCGTCGAACCGATCTCCGGCGAGGTGACGCTCGATCATTATGAGCCGGTACTCGACGCACACAGCAAGGTCGTCGCGTACAACGCGTGGGTGGTGCGCTGATGCGGCCTCGGGTTCTCGCGGGAGTTGTTGCCAGCGCGCTTTTTCTCGCCACCGGTTACGGCGTGGGGCGCGCCACGGCGGCGCAGGCCAAACCGGACCGCCTCAAGACCGTTCTGGCCCAGATGGACGCGGGCAGCAAGACTTTCCGCTCGGCCGAGGCTTCAATCCAGAAGCAGCAGTTCGAGAAGATTGTCAACGACACGACGACCGAGTCGGGGACGATCTACTTCCAGCGCAACGGCAGCTCCACACAGGTCGGGGCCAGGTTCGACCCGCCCAACGAGCAGACGCTGGAGTACAAGAACGGCATGGTGCGCCTGTATTCAGCAGGCACCAACCACATCGACCAATACTCGAGCACAGGCGCGAACCAGGCGCGGTATGAAGCGTTTCTGGCGCTGGGCTTCGGCGGCAGCGGAAGCGATCTGGAGAAGGCCTGGACGATCACCGACATGGGATCGGAGCAGATGAACGACGGCAGCAAATCGGTGGCAGTGGAGAAGCTGGACCTGGTATCGAAGGAAGCCAGCGTGCGTAATAACTTCACGCACATCACAATCTGGGTGGACCTGGCGCGCGACATCTCGCTGAAGCAGGTGGGTTTCACGCCGTCAGGCGACACTGACACGACGATCTACTCAAACATTCGCCTGAACCAGCCGATCGACCTGAAGGCCTTTGCCATCAAGTGCAAGGGGAAGTGCAGCTAGAGTTCGCGCTCAGCTTCGGGCGGGAGAGCCAACTGAGGGGCGGCGAAGAGCGCGCCAATCCAGACCAGGAAGACGGGGAAGAACTCCAGCGTGTAACGTGGCTCTGAGTTGACGATGAAGAGCAGCATGGCAGCGCGCAACAGCACGCTGGCGGCCATGGCCAAGGCGAGCTCGCGGAAGGCGTACAGTCCGTTGCCACTGCACACGAACCAGCCCCGCCGCCGCCATACGCACAGTCCCACGAAGGCAAGCACATAGTACGCAAGGTTGAGCGCGGCGTAGCTGGCGGCGAAGGCAGACTGTGCGCGGTGCTCCCTCCACTTCCACCATTCATCATCGGAGAGCTGTAGCAGCTCTGTGCGCGGGCGCAGGGCCATGTCGATGACGCGGGCGATGGGCAGGCCGGCGTAGTAGAGTACCGGGTGGTCGTGGATGCGCTCATCGGCGAGCGCATTGAAGCGTGCATCGAGGTCCGGTGTAAGCGTGAGGGTGCCGTTGTACTCTGCGAACAGGGCTACAGTGCGGCTGCGAACCTCTGCCGCGGTGGATTGCGATGTGGCGCTGAAGACGCGCGGCGGCAGGTTGGCAATATCGATGGGTTCGCCGTCCATGGGCCAGCAGACCTCGTCGACTGCGGCGAAGTCGATGGCCCAACTGCTGTACCAGCGGCCATAGCCATGCAGCACCACCTCGCCCGGATCGTTGGCGCTGCGCGGGGAGAGCGGTTGAAAGACGTGGAAGATGTGTTCGTTGCGGGCCGTCCAGCAGAGTAGCGGAAGGGCGACGCAGAGCGCGGCGGCCAGTACCGGCAGACCTGCACGGAGCGGGTGGAGGCGCAATTTGCGGGTTGCCAGCGATCTCCAGAGCATTGCCGGCAGGACCGCCGCGGCCAGCAGTCCCTGTTCCGGCCGCAGCAGGATGGAGTAGGCGAGGGCGGCGGTGACGGTCCACAGCCAGCGGTTGGTGCCCAGGCCGGCCTCCTGCCAGCGCGCAAAGGCATAAAAGGCCAGCGCAATCGTGGCAAACACAAGAGTCTCGGCGAGTGCCGTGGCAACGTAGTTGGCAGTGAAGGGACAGAGGGCCGCAAGCCACAGGACCCAAAGCCGTGCGCGGCGGCCAAAGAGACGTCCGGCCAGCAAACTAGCCAGCCAGCAGGTGACCAGATCGACGGCAACCTGAACATTCAGCGCGGCGCGGTAGTCTTCCATGCCGAAGAGCCGGAAGCAGGCGGCGAGAAAGAGCGGGTAGCCGGGAAGTCGGCTCAGTGTGGGACGCACCACGATGGAGCCGGGGGTTGGACCGCCTTCGGTGACGCCGTAGATTCCGTGCTGCAGCCAGGTCTTCGCGATATTGCCGTAGTAAAGGCTGTCGCCGGCGACGATCGGCATGTGGGCGACGAACCATAGACGCAGAAGCAGACCGGCCAGCAGTGCCGCGCCCGCCCAAAGCCAGAACCGGAGTCGCTCTCTGTTCATCTACTAGCATCTTACTGCGTAACCTGGAACTCGTTCCCGAGGGTGCGTTGACTATGTTCAGAGGGCTGCATACGATTGCGCAGGGGCGGCTTTGCGGATGGTCGAACTTGCGCCGGAGAAGCGGGCCGGCAGCCTGTAGACTTGTCGAGCGCGTGCAGTCCATCAAAAGCAATCGGAAGACGGCACTTAGGGAGATATGAACCAGCAAGTCTTTCTCGATCCTCAACGCAAGCGCTGGAAGCGGCTGCGGCGAATCTTCGATAGCCTCGCGCTGCTCGGCGTCGTCGTCGGGGTCTTGTTTGTGATCGGCCTGCTACAGATGACGCCGCTGCCTGAGCTGCTGCTGGCGACGCCCAAGCGGAACATCAGCGCCCTGAAGGTCGAGCCCGTCAGACCGGGCCAGAAGCTGAATCGCTCCCTGCATCGCAGGACCGACCTGAAGCCCTCCGAGGTGATCCTGAACTCGGGCGAAGGCCTGCGCGCGGCCTACTACGTGGAGGACGATCCGGCCAGCTACTCCTCGCTGAAGCAGCACATCCACCAGATCGATCTGCTCTTCCCGGAGTGGCTCCATGTGATCACGCCGGACGGCACGCTGACCTCCTACAGCCTGGACAATCGCTCCTTCGCCGTGGTGGACGCGGCTGGCGTGCATGGCGTGGACCACGAACACAGAGTTGCCCACACCATTGCGGCGGCGAACGAAGACACGGAGGTTTTTCCTCTGGTCAACAACTACGATCCGGTCAAGGGCATCTTTCAGCCCTCCATCGGCGACTTCCTTTCCAACGCCGCATCCCGTGCCCACTTTGTCCAGCAGGTCGACCAGTTCCTCGCCGCAAGCCCCAGCTATCGTGGAATCTCGCTGGACTTCGAGGAGATACCCGACGAGGCACAGCCGGGATACATGGCGCTGCTCGCCACGCTCTACCAGAACTTCCAGCAGCGCAACCTGAAACTGTATGTCAACACGCCGGTGGGCGACGACAGCCTCGATCTGAAGTACATGGCCGACCACTCCGACGGTCTCCTGCTGATGAACTACGATCAGCACCAGATGGAGAGCGAGCCTGGCCCCATCGCCGCGCAGGACTGGTTCCTCGACAACCTGAAGAACGTGCTGAAGGTTGTGCCCAAGGAAAAGGTGATCTGCTCCCTGGGCAGCTATGGCTACGACTGGACCATGTCGCTGCCGCCCGTGGATCCGAAACATCCTGGCAGAGTGCCGAAGAATTTCGTGCCGAAGGTGCTTGGGGTGCCCGAGGAGATGTCCACCCAGGAGACATGGCAGGCCGCCGACGATGCCGAAGCGCAGATCGAGCTCGATTCCGATTCGCTCAACGTCCACTTCGCCTACGACGATGACGATGCGCACGTCCGCCATCAGGTCTGGTTCCTCGACGCGGTGACGGTGCTGAACCAGATGCGCGCGGCGCGGGCGCTGGGCATCGAGACATTCGCGCTGTGGCGGCTGGGCTCCGAGGACAACTCGCTGTGGAAGATATGGGACAAGCCGATCCGTGCCGATCCCGTGATCGACCTCGCGCTTGTGGACCCCGGCTTCGACGTCGACACCGAGGGCGAGGGAGACATTCTGCGCATCACGCGCAAGATGCAGTCCGGCACGCGCGTG
>DAIRTY010000005.1:19444-21375 GCA_036803645.1 Acidobacteriaceae bacterium
GCCCTCAGCTTCGACGACGGGCCGGACCCGAAGTGGACTCCGCTGATCCTCGACATCCTGAAGAAGTACCACGCGGTCGGCACATTCTTCATGATCGGCGAGGAGGCGCAGAACAACGTCAGTGTCATGCGCCGCGTCTACAACGAAGGCCACGAGATCGGCAATCACACCTTCACCCATCCCGACATCAGCGAAATCTCGATCTCCAGCGCGGACCTGGAGCTGAACCTCACCGAGCGTCTCTTCGCCGCCGAACTGGGCGTGCAGCCCCTCTACTTCCGGCCGCCCTACTCCATCGACCAGGAACCCGACACCAACGACCAGGCAGCGCCCGCGGACCGCATTCAGAATCTGGGCTATGTGATTGTCGGCGACAAGATCGACACCAACGACTGGGATGAGCATCCACGCAAGACTCCGCAGGAGATCGCCGACAGCGTCTTCCAGCAGATGCACGACATGCAGACCCGCCCCTGGATGCAGGGTTCCATCATCCTGCTGCACGACGGCGGCGGCGACCGCTCGGTAACCATCGCCGCGCTTCCCGTACTCATCCAGGCGCTGCGCGACCGCGGATACAGCATCGTCCCCGTCTCGCAGTTGATGGGCAAGACCCGCGCCGAGGTCATGCCTCCGCTCAACGCTCATCAGCTCTGGCAGGCCCGTGTGGATTTGATCGCCTTCTTCGTCTGGGCCTTCTTCAACCACTTCGTCGTCGCCGTCTTCTTCGTCGGCGACATCCTGATGAGTGCGCGGCTCATCATCATCGGCGTCTTCGCCATCATCGACCGATTCCGCAAGCGCAAAAACTTTGCCGGCCCCAACTACGCGCCGCGCGTCGCCGTGCTCATCCCCGCATTCAACGAAGAGAAGGTCATCGTCCGCACCATCCGCTCGGTGCTGATGTCGAACTACAAGAACATCCGCGTCATCGTCATCGACGACGGATCGAAGGACAAGACATATCAGACTGCCATCGACGCCTATCCGGCGGATATTGCCTCCGGCCGCCTCACCGTGCTCACCAAGCCCAACGGTGGAAAGGCCGACGCCCTCAACTTCGCCCTGAACCAGACCGACGAGGAGATCTACGTCGGCATCGACGCCGACGGCGTCATCGCGCACGACGCCATCACCAACCTGGTCTGCCACTTCGCCAATCCAAAGATCGGCGCCGTCGCGGGCAACGCAAAGGTGGGCAACCGCGTGAACCTCTGGACGCGCTGGCAGGCGCTCGAGTACATCACCAGCCAGAACTTCGAGCGCCGCGCGCTGGACCTCTTCGACGTGGTGATGGTGGTGCCCGGAGCCATCGGCGCGTGGCGCACCTCAGCCGTCAAGGACGGCGGCGGATACCACACCAACACCGTCGCCGAAGACGCCGACCTCACCATGAACCTCCTCGAACAGGGCTACGAGGTCATCTACGAGGACTGCGCCCTGGCCTTCACCGAGGCCCCCATCAACATGAACGGCCTCATGCGCCAGCGCTTCCGCTGGTCCTTCGGCATCCTGCAGGCCATCTTCAAGCATCGCGGAGCCATCCGCAAACGCCGCGCCATGGGCTTCTTCGCGCTACCCAACACGCTCATCTTCCAGATCCTGCTTCCGCTCTTCTCGCCGTTTATCGACCTGATGTTCTTAGCTGGCGTCGCCAATTATTTCTATGACAAGTACTTCCATCCCGAGGCGGCATCGCCCGCCAGCTTCGAGAAGCTGCTCGCCTTCTTCCTTGCCTTCCTCGTCATCGACTTCCTCACCTCCGCGCTGGCCTTCTCGCTGGAACGCAAGCACCCGGCGTGCAAGGGCGACGCATGGCTGCTCTGGCACATCTGGATTCAGCGCTTCACCTACCGCCAGGTCTTCTCCATCGTGCTCTTCAAGACGCTCAAGCGCGCCATCGACGGCAAGCCCTTCGCCTGGGACAAGCT